>CAJONT010000181.1 GCA_905235975.1 uncultured Prevotella sp. | reverse complement strand
TGAATTTCCGGAGAATGTGGCCAACTTCTACATCGCACAGCGCGTAGGCTCTATCCAGGAAGAGGAGTCGCAGAGAGGTCTCGCTCACTTCCTCGAGCACATGGCCTTCAATGGCTCTGAACACTTCAAGGGCAACGGTATCATCGATTATACACGCTCCATCGGTGTGAAGTTCGGTGCCGACCTCAATGCCTACACCAGCATCGACCAGACCGTCTACCACATAAACAATGTGCCTACAAAACGAGTCTCGATAGTCGACTCTTGTCTCCTCATCCTGAAAGACTGGAGCAACGGACTCTTGCTTGAAGAATCGGAAATCGTGAAAGAACGCGACGTCGTACACAACGAATGGCGTATGGGCGAAGGCGCTTCGCAGAGAATAATTACAAGGGCTCTGCCCAAACTGTATCCGGGCTCCAAGTATGGCGAGCGCATGCCTATCGGACTGATGAGCGTGATCGACAGCTTCAAACCGAAGACCCTCATGGACTATTACAAGAAATGGTATCGTCCCGACAATCAGGGTATCATCGTCGTGGGTGACGTGGATGTCGACCATGTAGAGGCCGAAATCAAACGCCTCTTCTCCGGCATAATAGTGGCTCCCGATGCTGCCAAGGTGGAGCTCGAAGAGGTGCCCGATAACGATGAACCTATTTTCATCTTCGAGAAAGACAAGGAAATGCCCATGAACGAAATCATGGTCATGATTAAGAGCGACCCCATTCCTGATGAGATGAAAGAAACGATGGCCTACCTCATCCAGAAATATATGGTCGACGTGGTCTGCAGTATGTTCAACGAACGCCTCAGGGATATGACTCAGGAACCCGACTGCCCCTTCGTGGGAGCATATTCCGGTTATGGACAGTATCTCCTCTCCAAAACGAAAGACTGCCTGCAATTTTCAATCACCCCGAAAGATGGTAAGGACATGGAAGCCCTCAAAGCCCTTATCGTGGAGACGAGAAGGGTGAGCCAGTTCGGATTCACTGATACGGAATATGAACGCGCCAAGTCCAATTACCTCTCTTCGCTCGAAAAACAGTATACCAACCGTGACAAACGAAAGAACGGAGAGTTTGGCAGCAACTATTGCGACAACTTCCTCGACAATGAGCCCATCCCCACGCTCGACTATCTCTATTCAACGATGAACCAGATTGTGCCCATGCTGCCTGTCCAGATCGTGAACCAGGTGCTGCCGGATATCATTGCCGACAACGACACCAACCTCGTGGTGATGGAATTTGCACGTGAGGCCGAGGGATTGGTTTATCCCACTGAGGCTGATATGCAGAAAGCTGTGAATGATGCAAGGGCTGAGCAACTGCAGGCTTTTGTCGACGATGTGAAGGACGAACCGCTCATCCTGCCTGAGAACATGCCGAAGAAAGGCAAAATCAAGAAGGAAACACAGAATGACGCACTGGGTTACAAAGAACTCGTGCTCTCTAACGGTGCCACCGTGCTGCTCAAGAAAACCGACTTCAAAGACAACGAGGTGGTGTTGCAGGGCTTTGCCAAAGGAGGACAGAGCCTCTACGGACCTGAAGACTATACCAACCTGAAAATGTTCGATGACATTATAGGATACAGTGGAATAGGCAACTTCAGCAGCAACGAACTTACCAAGGTGCTCGCCGGAAAAGAGTGCAATGCCGATGCTACACTCGCCCTCACACGGCAGTACATTACCGCTCATTCCACACCGAAGGATCTGGAAACCATGTTCCAGATGATGTATCTCTACTTCACCAACATCAACAAAGATGAAAAGAGTGTAAGCACCCTCATGGGACAGCTGGAGCTCTCTCTCAAGAACAAGAACCTGATGCCGCAGCTTGTCTTCGCCGACTCGCTCACCAATACCCTTTACAACCACGATCCGCGTTTTGCCACTCTGCAGGTCGAAGACCTCAAGAATGTAAATTACGACCGTATCCTCGAGATTGCCAAAGACCGCTTCAAGAACGCCGGACAGTTCACCTTCATCATTGCCGGTAACTTCGATGAGGAAACCATACGTCCGCTCCTTGAGCAGTATGTGGCTTCACTGCCCGCAAAGAAAGGCAAGCCCGATAACTTCAAGGATGTACGCTCCATACCGCAAGGAAAGGTGGTCAACAACTTCACAGTGAAGACCGACTCTCCCAATGCCATGTCGGTTCTTGCGTGGATGGCTCCCATCGAATTTAACCTTGAGAACTCCGTGAAAATCAAGGCCGTAAGCGAAATCTTGTCGCAAGTGTATCTCGCTACTATCAGAGAAGAGGAAAGTGCTGCCTATACCTGTGGCGCACAAGGCGACATCGACCTCAGTGGCACACAGCCCTATGCAAGGCTGATCAGCATCTCACAGGGCAATCCTGAAAAGAATGCTCGTGCTGTGGAACTGCTCTACAAGGGTATTAATGACAACTCCGTCAACCTCGACACCGATGCCTTGGCCAAGGTGAAGGAGAACCTGCTCAAGCAGATTGATGTCGACGCAAAGACCAATAACTACTGGCTCAATACGCTCACCAGATGGAAGGACTATGGTCTTGACTTCTACACCGACTACAAGAAGGTGGTCGAGGGTCTTACCGCTGAAAGCCTGCAGCAGTTCATCAAGCAAATTATGGCTGCTGGAAACCAGATTGAGTGCATCATGATGCCGGAACCCAGAGACGCTGCAGAGTAGTTAATCTGATTTTCTGACCGATATTAAAAATTCACGCCCCGACAGACTTTTTTGTCTGCCGGGGCGTGTTTTTCGCCTTTTTTCATTATCTTTGAGCCATTATGAGAAAACATAGCTTTATCCTCTTATGCCTCACACTCATCATGGGTGTGCAGGGAGCTGCACAGTGCTTGCTCCCTATGCCTGAGAAAACAGAAATCGACAACACCCGCTTCGTAACGGTCAACTTCCAGAAACCGGTGTTCAAAAAGGTAGGAAAAGCAGAACAGGCAGCCTTGCGTGACGTTGTGGCCGACATGCCCTCTGCCGACAATGCCAAACGGCTGGTGATGAGAATCGTAAAACCCCAATCACCCACCGACGAACGAGACGCCCAGGCCTACACCCTGCAAGCCGACGCCAAGGGGGTGCGCGTGGAGGCGGCCTCCGCACAGGGACTCTTCTACGCCTTGCAGACGCTGAGGCAACTGGCAGGCCGCAGTGCGGAAGTGCCTTATGCCGATATTAGCGACCGGCCAAGGTTCCACTACCGTGGGCTCATGCTCGACTGCTCCAGGCATTTCTGGTCCAAAGAGTTCATCCTCAAACAGATTGATGCCATGGCGGCGGTCAAACTCAACCGGCTGCACCTGCATCTCACCGATGCCGCAGGGTGGAGGATAGAGATAAAGCGGTATCCGCAACTCACACAGAAAGGGGCTTGGCGCACAGAAAGCGACTGGGACAAATGGTGGGTGTTCGGCACTCGAAGGTATGTGGAACCGGAGCAGGGCTACGGCGGATTCTATACCCAGCAGCAACTGAGAGAAATCGTCGAATATGCCGCTCAGCGACACATCACCGTCATTCCCGAAGTGGAAATGCCGGGGCACTCCGATGAGGTGTGCTATGCTATGCCGGAAATTTCATGCAGCGGTGTCGCCTACGCCAATGGTGACCTCTGCGTAGGCAAGGAACGTACCTTCCAGGTGCTGCAGGACATCCTCGACGAAGTGATGGACATCTTCCCGTCGGAATATATCCACATCGGCGGCGATGAGGCTTCAAGAAAGGCATGGGAAACGTGCCCCGACTGCCAGAAAAGGATGAAGGACGAAGGACTCGTGGGTACCGACCAACTGCAGAGCTACCTCACCGCGCGTATAGAACGCTACCTCAATGCCCACGGACGGAAACTCCTGGGATGGGACGAAATCCTGGAAGGAAAATTGGCACCCAACGCTACCGTCATGTCGTGGAGGGGTACGGAAGGCGGACTGCGCGCCGTACAGATGGGCCATGCGGTGGTGATGACACCGGGCGCTTACTGCTACCTCGACTCTTATCAAGATGCGCCCATGACGCAGCCCAAGGCTTTCGGAGGATATAACCCGTTGGAGCATGTCTATGCCTACGACCCCGTGCCCGACTCTCTCAAAGGCACAGCGGCTGAGAAATTGATTCTCGGCGTGCAGGCCAATGTGTGGACGGAGATGATTCCTACGCCCGAACACTATGAGTATATGATTTATCCAAGACTGCTCGCAGTCGCAGAGACGGGATGGAGCTGGCACAAAACCGATTTCGACGGCTTCAGGAAAAGAGCCGTCGAGGTGAACGACGGCCTTATCGCTCGCGGTTACCACGCCTTCAACCTGCACAATGAGGTGGGGAAGAGACAGGAGATGATACATTCCGTCGACCACCTGGCACGGGGCGCCAAGGTGCGTTACATCGGAACCTATCATGAGAAATACAGTGCACAGGGCGACGGATCGCTCGTCGACGGACTGAGAGGCAACTGGAATTACAGCGACGGACGCTGGCAGGGCTTCATCGGCCGCAACCGTTTCGATGTGGTAATCGACCTGGGGAAGGTAGTGCCCGTTAAAGAAGTGACAGCCGACTTCATGCAGTTCACAGGTCCTGAAATCTTCGCCCCCTCTGCAGTCACCGTGGAGGTCTCCGTCGACGATGTGACCTACCAGAAACTTTGTGAAGAACAATTCGATGTGGATGCCTCAAAGCCTTATTTCATCCACAACTATGGATGGAAGGGTGATGCACAGGCACGATACATCCACTTCAAGGCTGCATCAGGACAGTATGGGGGATGGCTGTTTACCGACGAGGTGGTGGTGAGGTAGGGGAGGCGACCCCTCATTTCCCCTCACCCCTGTGGTCTATGTATTTGTAGTTGGGGTAATGTTGCTTGTCGAAGACGAAGATATTGTCGGATATGCCGCCGGTCTTGAAATTCGTAATCTTCACCGTGACATGGAAGATGCCCACTTTGATGCGGAGTGCTCGTGGGTAACGAGTCTTCACGTCGAGTTCGGCACGCACCTCCTTCATCCCTTTCCTGCCTTTCTTTAACTTCAGCGTAATCCAGTAGACCTTTTCGTCACGGGCTATGCTGTATTCGTAGTCGTCGGGCTCGAATTTGAACTTCGACTGGTATTTGTCCTTGTTGTCGTCGTTCATGCTGTATATGGCCACCTCTTTCTTCTTGCGGTCTGCACGCCAGTAGGTCACACCGTCGCTGTAGGCATCATATTTCTCATCTATAAACTTGCTTTTCTTGCCCTTGTACCAGATGGAACCTTCGGTCTTGAACACCCCGATGATGTTCACCGAATAGTGGAGCGAGGACCCTTGGGCACCGAACACCATGTCGTAGACTTGGTTGAACATCTGGCGGGCCTGCCGCTCATTGGGCGTCTCTGCCATGCAGAAAAGGGAGCAAAACAACAATAAAGAGGCAATTCGTATTCTCATAACATAATTTCTTTGTCTTTGACCCCAGATGCTTCTTCATCCTCGGGCCTTTCATTACCGGCGCAAAGTTAATCCATTTATTTTTGAAATTCAAACAAACAGCCCCTTTTTTCTGCCCAATGCCTCCTCTGAAGAGTTAAATTTTACTTGTTTTCGTATAAAATACTGTTAAAAATTTGGTTAAAACCGAATTTTTTCCGTAATTTTGCAAGCTTTAATTATTTTCAATGAATTTTGAGATAGAAGAAATTAAGGAGTTGTCGGGTAATGCAGCCAGCATCTATTCCGTAACCATGGAAGGTGAGGAAATGACCTTGCTTGAACAATTCTTTGATGAAAATGCAGAATATGAGGAGGAATTGAATGAGATTTTGAACAAACTATATGTGATGGGACAAGAAACCGGATGTCGATGGGACAACTTTAAGCATAATGAGGGTAGTCCTGGTGATGGGGTATCTGTTCTGAAGTCAGGTCGTTTACGGCTTTATTGTTTATATGTGGATTCAACCATTGTATGTTTCGGATCTGGTGGTTATAAATCACCAGAGATACGTGCTTATCAAGAGGATGCCGAACTGAATAGTAAAGTTGAGCAGATGAAAGCAATTGCGAAACGTATTAATTATGCTATTGTGAATAAAGATATTGAGATAAAAGGAGGTAAGCTAAATATAAACTTTTGGGACTATGAAGATTAGAAATGCATCGGGAGTGTTGGGCAGAATGTTGGCAAACATGGATGAACTAAGCCTTGCCAAGACTCGAAATCGGATGATGGTTGCTGCTAAAATTGCAGATGCAATGCGTCATAGTGGTCTGAACCAGAAACAGCTTGCCCAGAAAATGGGTAAGACAGAATCGGAGGTCTCCGAGTGGCTATCAGGTGACAGAAATTTTACTTTGGATACTTTGACAGAGATAGAGCATACGTTGAACGTGTCGCTGTTTGACACGAATATTCCAAAGTATGCCTACTCTGAAATAGTGGATAAGCAAGCAACAATAGTTCCTTTGATTTTTGTCCAAACGAAGGAGTATGTAACAGCATCAATGAGTTTGGGTGGATACAGTAAATATATTAAGAAGAATGGAGCGTATGAATATTAAATATAGGATAGGCGGTTTTGACTTGACACAGTTTGTACCTACGTGGGACGGGCTGGAGGAATGTGAAAACTTTGACATAAAGAGTGGAGTTGACTTTGCCTACAATTTTGAGCAGAATGTGATAAAAAACATTCTTAATATTGAATTCTCACATAAACAGAAAACTGCGCTGAAAATTCAGCTTTGTACCTTTGTGGCAATCAGTGAAGATTCTGTAGCGTCTTTGGAAAAAGATGGTAAGATAAGTTTTCCTGCAGATTTTCTTGCCCAGTGCGCATCATTTGGTCATGGCGCTTTGCGTGGTATTATGTATTTGAAGACTATGAACACGCCATTGGAAGGAATTATTCTGCCTCCAGTGGTATATGGTGAAATGTTTAAGAAACCTGTAATGTTCGAAAGGAAGACAGTGGAATGATAAAACAGGTGGTTTATATTTGTGTGAACAGGGAACTGTGAATCTTGAACGGTTCCGTGTTCACAATAAACGGTATTGGCACGTTCCTCATTCTCTTGACTGATCAATGCCATGTGACAGTCATCGGGAGACTCTGTGATGTATGTACGGGAGAAGGCAAGTCTATTCAGACACGCCTTCTCCTTTTCCG
>CAJONT010000180.1 GCA_905235975.1 uncultured Prevotella sp. | reverse complement strand
TATAGTTTCTGAAACTCTGTCCAGATGCGGTTGGCAGCATCGGCCATCTCCTCTTTCTCAAGCTGCAGCTTGGGGTTGCTGAAGAGCATGTCCTTCTCGCTCTGCATGGGCACCAGATGGATGTGGGCGTGAGGCACTTCAAGGCCGAGCACGGCCATACCTACTTTCACGCAGGGGAAGGCACGCTTGATGGCGATGGCCACCTTGCGGGCAAACACATGGTAGCGGGCGGTCTCGTCCTCGTCCATGTCGAAGATGTAGTCTACCTCGCGGCGCGGTATTACAAGGGTGTGGCCCTTTACCAAGGGGTTGATGTCGAGAAATGCATAGAACTCGGCATCTTCGGCACATTTGTAGCTGGGTATCTCACCGGCAGCAATCTTTGTGAATAAATCGGCCATGACGAAAAGTTTATGGGGTTAGATACTGATGTTGTCGATGCGCAGACGGATGGTGCCGCGGGGGATGGTGATGTCCACCACGTCGCCCACCTTCTTGTTGAGGAGGCCCTGGGCAATGGGGGTCTTGATGGATATCTTGCCCGCACGCAGGTCGGCTTCGTTCTCACTCACGATGGTGTAGCGCATCTTGGTGTTCGTACCCATGTTCGTCAGCTCCACCTTCGACAGAATCTGCACGGAGTCTGCACTCAGGCGCGAGATGTCAACAATCTTGGCCTCGGCGAGCGTCATCTTCATACGGTTTATCTTGTCCTCAAGGTGGGCCTGAGCCTCCTTGGCGGCATCGTATTCAGAATTCTCACTAAGGTCACCCTTGTCA
The DNA here is from genome assembly GCA_905235975.1 of uncultured Prevotella sp. Lineage (GTDB taxonomy): Bacteria > Bacteroidota > Bacteroidia > Bacteroidales > Bacteroidaceae > Prevotella. Next base: position 1,458 of record CAJONT010000180.1, on the reverse strand, counting down.
CGTGCCTCGGCAATGGCAGCAGAGGCCTTCGGGCGTTCTATCGACTCCAGTCTTCTAAGTTCGGCCACCAACTTGTCGTAGCCTTCTTGCGACATATAGGTCATAATCTTTGCTTTTTATTATTGTTATTGTTTCCTTTCTGTTCCGTCAATCCTACACCGCACCTGCACCTTGAAGGTTGGTGATGCAAAAAAATTAGAAATCCCGACATGCTCCATGTTGTCGGAATTCCCCAATATTATGCTCATGTATAGGTTTTGTGCTCTGTGAGGGAGCTGCGGCACACCCGCACAGCCGTTGCTGCCGGCTCTATGCCGCTCGCTGTTTTCCTTGGCATTTCATACGACAGATGCGCAGCTCATCCAAGCTTTCACACTTTGCAAAGATAAGGCAATTTTTCTAAACATACAATTTTTTCCTTGAAAAAGTGGCGTTTTTTGTGGATTATTACTACTTTTGCAACACACAACTTTATATATCAAACCTTATGTTGACCGAAAAAGAGCAGATTGCCATGCTCGACCTGCTCCACCGACAAGTGGTGCCGGCTGTGGGATGCACCGAACCGGCGTGCGTCGCGCTGTGTGTGGCAAAGGCTGCAGAATTGCTTGGATGCCAGCCTGAGAAGATAGAGGTGGCTCTGAGCGCTAATATACTGAAAAATGCCATGGGAGTAGGTATACCCGGCACAAAAATGATAGGACTGCCCATCGCCATCGCGCTCGGTGCCCTCGTGGGTAAGTCGGAATACCAGCTCGAGGTGCTCAAGGACATCGACGAGGAAGCCGTGCAGAGGGGACGTGCCTTCATCGACGAAAAGAGAATTCATATCGCCCTGGAGGAAAACGCACCCGACAAACTCTTCGTACGGGTTGTCTGCAGGGCTGCTGCCCACGAGGCAGAGGCCGTGATAAGTGGCGAGCATACCCGTTTTGTACGCATAGTGAAAGACGGCGTGACCCTGCTCGACAAACCGGCTGCCAAGGATGGGGTGGAGGAGAAGGCTTGCGATTGCCTGCTCTCGCTGAAAAAGGTCTACGAACTGGCCGATACGGCATCCCTCGAAAAACTCCGCTTCATACTCGAGGCAAAGACACTCAATGAACAGGCTGCTGCCGAAGGGTTGAAGGGCAACTACGGACATCAACTGGGCAAGACGCTGTGCAGCCCGCTCGGAAAGGGTGTGATGGGCGACAGCATCTTCTCCAAGATACTCTCCTTTACCAGCTGCGCCTGCGATGCACGCATGGCTGGCGCCATGATTCCTGTGATGAGCAACAGCGGAAGCGGCAACCAAGGCATCTGCACCACCATGCCTGTGGTGGTGTTTGCACAGGAAAACCACAACACGGAGGAGGAACTCATACGCGCACTCGTGCTCAGCAACCTCACTGCGGTCTATGTGAAGCAGCATCTGGGCACCCTCTCGGCTCTCTGCGGATGTGTGGTGGCAAGCAC
>CAJONT010000179.1 GCA_905235975.1 uncultured Prevotella sp. | reverse complement strand
GAGGTACTTGCGCTGCAGTTGGAAGAGCTGCCAGTCGAGTTCCGTGGCCAAGCTCAGGTCCATGCGGCTCAGCGCATCGAAATTGACAAGGGGTCTGTCGAACGACCTTATCACGTCGTATCTTATCCACTTCGCATCCGACGGTGACACCTTGAGGCGCACGCCTTTGAGCATGTGGCTGTGGTATTCGCCCCCAGCCGACAAGCCCTTCACCACTTTGTTGATGATGGTGCTTTTGCCCTGTCCGTTGGTACCGCTCAGGATGTTCACCCTGCGGTCCAGGTTCCACACCACATGGCGTCGCCCGCTCCACAGCGAGTCGATTTCAATCTGTTGTATGTAATCGGCGTATTTTTGCATGGTAGTATAAGTTGAGGTTTATGCAAAGTTATGATTTTCTTTCATTTTTTCAAACTTCAAACGGATTTTTTTAAAAACAGAGTAAAAAAAAGGCCACAAAATAAGTATTTTTGCATACGGAAATATGTCATACCCCATTCTAAAGCCAAAAGCTCCATGAACAAACCTAACGAACAGTCCACTGAATCGGGCAAGATGACCATCTACGGACTGCTGAAAAACATCCTGCCTTTCGTGCTGCCCTACAAGTGGCTCATCTTTCTTACCCTCGTGCTCACCCTTGTAGGCTCGTTGATGGCACAGGTCAATGCCGTGGTGCTCGACCGTACCGTCGATGCCATCAACGCCCTCATACAGAAGCCCGACTTTTCCTGGGGCAGTGCCGTGCGCATTCTCACCACCATCAGCATCATCCTGTTGGGCAAGGAAGTGATAGGCGCCGTGGTCACCTTCCTGCAGCGCTACTACGGCGAGCGCCTGCGCATATTGGTGAGCCGCGACCTGTCGCTGCGCGTGGTGGAGCGCATGCTCTCCTTCCGCATGGCCTTCTTCACCACCGAGGGCAACGAGACGGGCAAGTTGCAGTCGCGCATAGACCGCGGCATCATGAGTCTGAGCAACACGGTGAACAATTTCTTCATTGAAATACTGCCTCTCTTCACGAGTGCCATCCTTGCCCTCGCCCTCATGTTCATGGCCAATGTGTATGTAGGCATGGTGGCACTCTGCATCGTGCCCATCTATTTCTACGTCACCTATATCCAGGCGCAGCACATGAAGGGCGGCCGCCGTGGCATCTTCAGCGGTCACCAGGCGGTGAGCCAGGGTATCCTGAACATCATAGAAAGCATCTCGGTGATAAAGTCGTTCAACCGTGAGAAGATAGAATCCGGCCGTCAGGCCGACCTGCAGCGCAACATGACCGACCTGCAGCTCAACACCCGCAAGCAGAGTTACCTCTTCAACGGTCTGAAGAGTTTTCTCGAGCAGATAGGCACCGTGCTCATCATCATCCTTACTGCCTACTTGGTGCTCATCGAGTATCCCGGCATGAGCATAGGCAAGATTATGTATCATGTGATGCTCTTCGCCAACGTGAGTGCGCCCATCCGCCAGCTGCACCGCATCTACGATGACATGAACGATGCGCTCATCTACGCAGAAGGCTTCTTCGGCATCCTGCACGCCGACCATGAGGTGGAAGACAGCGGCAAGCACCATCCGTCGGAAGTAAAAGGCGACTTTGAGCTCTCAGGGGTGAACTTCACCTACAGCAACGGCACCCAGGCACTCTTCGATGTGTCCATGCACATAGAGAGCGGCAAGATCACGGCCCTTGTGGGCCTGAGCGGAGCCGGCAAGAGCACCGTGGTGAACCTGCTCGACAAATTCTACCATCCCGACAGCGGGAGCATCAAGCTCGACGGGGTGGAACTGTCGGAATGGGACACCCACTGGCTGCGCGAAAACGTGGGACTGGTGCTCCAGAAGAACCACATCTTCGACGGTTCGATAGAAGAGAACATCAAATACGGCAACCCGTCGGCCACCCGCGAAGAGGTAGAGGAAGCCGCGCGGCAAGCCTATATTTACGACCAAATCATGCAGTTGCCCAATGGTTTCGACACCTCTGCCCTCCAGTTGAGCGGCGGTCAGCAACAGCGCATCGCCATCGCCCGCATGTTTCTGAAGAATCCGCCCATCATCTTTCTCGATGAGCCCACCGCCAGTCTCGATGCCATTGCCACCGAGCAAATCAAGGCGAGCATCGATGCCATCAAGCACGGGCGCACGGTTATCATCATCTCCCACAACATCGGACAGATAATCGATGCCGACAGAATCTATGTGTTGCAGAAAGGGCACATAGTGCAGAGCGGCACACCGCAGGAGGTGTACCGTCAGGGTGGTGTCTACAAAGACATCTTCGATGCCAGCGCCCGCAGCATGAATGTAGACAAGATAGCCCATACGATGGACCAAGACTGAGACGCGGCTACAGGGGCGTTTTACCAGTCTTCGCCTATGAGTTCCAGCATGAGTCTGATTTCGTCATAGGTCACATCGGGCGGACAGAGCGCCTTGACGGGAGTGGCACCGCTCACCGTGCCCACCTTCAGCACGGCAGCCCTGATGGCCTGCTGGTGAGCCTTGCTCACCAGGCAGTCTACCGACAGCATGCTCACTAAGACAAAGCGAGCCAGATGCTGGAAGACCGTGCTGTAGACAAGTCCGCGTTCCTGGGCTATCTGCTCGATGCTCTTCCCCTCACGAAACATATCCATCGACACCTCCCACGTCTTGGGCTTGGGAGGTTTTTCCTCTTTCGGCTTACGCTTGCGTGGCTGCTTCACGCCCGCGGCATCCATGGCATCGAGCTGAGCCGCCTGTTTCTCCCGCAGATAGGCAGTCACCGTGAATCCCTGCTCGGCGATACCTTTCAGGAGCTGCAGGGCCGCCTTGTAGGCTATCGTCAGTTCGGGCAGCTCGTTCTTGAGCCTCGCCTGGGCCTGTTTGTTGCCGGGTTCGGCCTTTGCGGTGAGGAGCAGCGGTTTTTCGAGCACCGCCTGCAGTGTGTCGGCGAAATAGGCGGCACTTCTTTCCACCCTTTTCAGGAACGCCTCTTCATGGAGCGCCTGCATCGGCATCAGCATGATTTGTGCCGTCCACTTGCGTGCCACATTCACCACTTTCTCCTTCAGGGCGTCGCAGGTCTGCTTGTGGAGCTGTTCGAGCGAAGCATAGCTGCGTGAGAAATATTCCACGAAGGTGCGGGTGAGCATTTCTTGCTGCCGGAGCAGCGCATCGAACGTGAAGAGTTCTATGAGCAGGTGGCGGTAATACTCCTCCTTGAGTTGCGGCAGACGCTGGATGCTCTCCCTGGCATTGTCTTCCTGACGCGCGATAAAGCCGTCGACCCTGTTGTCGTTGATGATGGAATGGGGCGAGAGCGTCGAGGAGAGCACCAGTCCCTGCAGGGTGCGGCAACGGCTCAGCGCCACATACACCTGACCGGGAGCGAAGGAGCGTGCCGCATCGATAATCACGCGGTCGAAGGTGAGTCCCTGGCTCTTGTGTATGGTAATGGCCCATGCCAGACGGAGCGGGTACTGCACAAACTTGCCCTGCACCTCGGTTTCTATCTCGTGCGTCTCGTCGTTTATCTTGTAGTGCACGTTTTCCCACTCAAGCGGTTCCACCTCTATGGGCGTGGCATCGCCGGGACACAGCACGCAGATGCGGTTGGAAGCGAGCTGGGTGACACGGCCTATGCGGCCGTTGTAGAAGAGGTGCGCCGACGAAGGGTCGTTCTTCACGAACATCACCTGCGTGCCCACCTTCAGTTCAAGTTTATGGTTCGTGGGATAGGCATACTCAGGGAAGACGCCTTCCACCTTGGCATGGAAGGTGAAAGTGGGTGTGGTGAGTTTCTTCAGTTCCGCCTCGTTACAGTTGTCGGCCAACCAGTTGTGTGTGGTGAGCCGTATATAACCCTCTTCGGGTCTGGGTGCGAAGGAGGGCTGATAGCGCTGGTTCAGCAGGTCGAGTTCACGTTGTGTGGCCTGGCCGGTCCTTATGCCATTGAGCAGACTGACGAAGTCGGCGTCTTGCTGCCGGTAGACGGTCTCAAGCTGTATGGTGACATATTCGGTCTGTTCCAGCGCCTTGGCACTGAAGAAATAGGGTGTGGCGTAATATTTGCTGAGCAGGGTCTCCTCCTCGGCAGTGACCACCGGTGTGAGCTGCTGCAGGTCGCCTATCATAAGCAGCTGCACCCCGCCGAAGGGCCGGCGCCGGTCGCGGAAACGCCGCAGCACGGAGTCGACGGCATCGAGCAAGTCGCTTCTCACCATGGATATTTCATCGATGATGAGCAAGTCGAGGGAGGCAATGAGCCTTCGTTTCTCCTTTCCGAACTCAAAGCGGTCTTTTATCTTGGTTTCCGGCACATAGGGGGTGAAGGGCAGTTGGAAGAAGGAGTGGATGGTGACCCCGCCGGCATTGACGGCCGCCACGCCAGTGGGCGCCACCACAATGGCATGTTTACGCGAACGCTCCACGACGGTTTTCAGGAAGGTGGTCTTGCCGGTACCAGCCTTTCCCGTGAGGAAGATGCTCATGCCCGTGTTCTCCACGAAGTCCCAGGCCGTACGCAATGCATTATTTTCTTTCATAGACAAAAACATTCATAAGGATTTACTTGCGAAGATACGGATTTCTGTCGTAAAAACGGCAGAAAGGCGCAAGATTCGGCACATCTGTCTGCAGAAAGACAAAAATACCGTTGCGAGACGATTGGTTTTATGAAAAAAACATATAAATTTGCACCAACTTGTAAAACTGCCTCATTCATAGTACAAATCAAGAAAATGAAAACAACTGCAAAAAAGTATCTACTGACAAGTCTTTTGGCGCTTTGCGCCCTTACCCTTACTGCCCAGGTGCCTGCTTTTCCCGGTGCCGAAGGTCATGGCCGCTATGTGACGGGCGGTCGCGGCGGTAAAGTGGTGCATGTGACCAATCTCAACGACAACGGAACCGGTTCACTGCGTGCTGCCGTGAATGGCTCATCGAAGAAAATCGTCGTCTTCGACGTAGCAGGTGTCATTGCCCTGAACAGCGATCTTACCATTGGCGACAACACCACCATTGCGGGCCAGACGGCCCCCTACCCCGGCATCACGCTTCGCTACCGCACGGTGCGTCCCGGCAACAACAACATCATCCGCTTCATCCGCATACGTCGCGGCCAGGAGAAGGATGTGAACGACGGTGCCGACGCCATCTGGCAGCGCAACAAGAACGGCATCCTCTTAGACCACTGCTCCTTCAGCTGGTGCATCGACGAAGTGGCATCATTCTACGACAACAACAACTTCACCATGCAGTGGTGCACCATTGCCGAGAGCCTCACCAACGCCGGACACAACAAGGGCGCACACGGCTACGGCGGCATCTGGGGCGGCAAACTGGCCTCCTTCCACCACAACTTCCTGCTGCACATGCAGAACCGCGTGCCCCGCTTCAACGGTGCCCGCTACCAGTGGAACGGCTATACCAACAACACGGAGTATGACACCTACCAGTGGGAGAACTACGTACAGGCCGAGATTGTGGACTTCCGCAACTGCGTGCTGTACAACTGGGGCACCGGCGGCTGCTACGGCGGTCCCGGCGGCGGTTATATCAACATGGTGAACAACTACTACAAGGCAGGTCCCGCCACGAGGAACAAGACGCGTGTGACACAGGTGACCGTGGGTGCCTCGGGCAACTCCACCCCCGACGAACTCGAGGGTATGACAAGCCGCTATTACATCGACGGCAACTATGTGACCGCAGCCTCCTCTCCCGCCAACTACGACTGGGACGGAGTGGTCTACGACAGCGGCACCTTCCTCATCGACGGTGAGCGATACTGCAAGGACATCAATCACAAATACGGCGAGGGCGTGACCTACAAGCAGAATGCTTCGGGCGACGACTGCGTGAGTATCAAGATTACGGAGCCTGCCTCACAGGGCGAGGTGACCACCCACGCTGCCGAGGCCGTCTTCGACCTCGTGACGCTCTATGCCGGTGCCTCTCTCTACCGCGACGAGGTGGACAGCCGCTACCGCGAAGAGGCCGTGAACGGCACCGCCACCTATACCGGTTCGGTGACCAACCAGCCGGGTATCATCGATGTGGTGGCCGACGTGAACGGCTACACCGAGGAGAACTTCGGTACGGGCGCACGTCCTTCCGACTTCGACACCGACGGCGACGGCATGGCCGACGAGTGGGAACTGGCCAACGGTCTCGACCCCTCCGATGCCGGCGACGGTGCCCTCTTCACCATCGACAGCGAGCGCGGATGGTACAGCAACCTTGAAGTGTATCTCAATTCGCTGGTACAGCACATCATGCAGGCCGGCAATGCCGATGCACAGCAAAGCATAGAAGAATACTATCCCGTGTGCAACTCACCCGCCGGCATATCGCCGGTGAGCGGCCAGCAGATAAAAAGCGTGCAATACTATCGCATCGACGGCAAACGCCTTGCCCGTCCCGTGAAAGGCATCTGCCTGCAACGCAGCGTGATGACCGACGGCTCGGTGAGGACGAGCAAAGTGGTTTACTAAAGACCGCAAATAAGCATGGAAGGACAGAAACTGACAAGCGCCCAAAATCCCAAGATAAAGGAACTGCTGCTGCTCCAGAAGAAATCGTCGGAGCGCCGCAGTCAGGGTCTCTTCGTAGTGGAAGGGGTGAGAGAGTTGTCGCACTGTATCGAGGCCGGCTACACCCCCCATGCTGTTTTCTACTGTCCTGACCTGCTGAAGCAATTGCCCGACGGATTGAGGGAGCAGTCATGCGCCTTCTATGAGGTGACCCCCGACCTCTATGCAAAGATTGCCTACCGTTGCACCACCGAGGGCATAGTGGCCGAGATACAGTCGCGCGAGCGCTCGTTAGAGGATATTCCATTAAGCGCGGCACCCCTCATCGTGGTGTTGGAAAGCGTGGAGAAGCCCGGCAACTTAGGTGCCATACTGCGCAGTGCCGATGCGGCGCATGCCGATGCCGTGATAGTGTGCGACCCCCTCACCGACCTCTACAACCCCAACCTGATACGCAGTTCGATAGGGGCGTTGTTCACGGTGCCCTGCGTGGCATGCACCTCAGAGGCCTGCATCCGCTATCTCAAGGCCCACGGCATACGCATCCTGACTGCGCAACTGCAAGACTCCCACCTCTATTACGACACCGACATGCGCGTAGGCACCGCCCTTGTGATGGGCACGGAGTCGACCGGCCTCACCCCAGTGTGGCGTGAAGCCGCCGATGCCCACATCCGCATCCCCATGCTGGGCCGCCTCGACTCGCTCAACGTGTCGGTGAGTGCCGCCATCTTGCTCTTTGAGGCAGTGAGGCAGAGGAATAATTAAGAAAGGATTGATTTATCTCATCCACATCTTGTTCGTCTTCACGGAGCCGTCGCTCATCGTGGTCACCTGAATGCAGAGACCCTTCACGGGTGCTGCGAGTCGGCGTCCCGAGAGGTCGTAGTAGGTCACGTGCTCCACTTTCTGGCCTTCGGTGGTCTGACGGATACCGTTGGGCTCCTCGAAGTAGACGATTTCCGACACTTTTTCCTCGCCACCGCCTCTGTACACCGCTTGCACACCAATTCTGTCGAAGCCACCCCTGCAGAAATAGAGCACATGCATGGTACCGCTGGCCACGATATCGTAGCAGTTGTATTCATAGGGCAGGTCGGTGGTGGGATCTGCATCATACGAAGCAATGAAGTCGGTGTCGATGGTGAGCAACTGGTCGTCGAGATAGACGCGGTAGAAGAGCTTGTCGGGGAGGATATAAGTGCCGTTCACATCGTTGGGGTAGACATAGAACTGCGCCCATCCCCAGTTCCACTCTTCATTGTAGGCGCTGAAGGCCAACCACTCAGGATTGGCAGGCACGGCGGCTTTCTCCTCGAAGTAGTAGAATGTAGGCAAGAGGTAAGTTTCATGCGAGGAGATGCCTACAGTACCGGCATTGAGCACGAAGCCCTCGGTGTCGTTGACAAAGCGTTTGTTTTCGGCATCGTATGCAAACTCCGTCTGTTCGGTCTCGTAGGTATAGATGGTTTTCCATCCCCACTCGTCTTCCTCTTCCATGTAGGTGCAGGCCACCAGATAGTCAAGGGTGCTGTACTGCGGGTCGACGCCAACGAACTGGTTGCTCTTGAGCACGGCCTTGTCGCCTTCGATATCGAGCACGGCCACCACTTCAGGATAGTGGGCAGAGAATCCGGTGACATAGAACTTATTGCCCTCGATGGCACCCTGCACCTGCTGCTGTGACACATCACTCAGATAGGGCGAGTAGGCCAGGATGTAGGAGTCCATCTGCAAGTTCTCGGGCAGGGTTTGTGGAGTCTCGTCAAAGGGATAGAAGGTGCTGTTTATGTCGCCATAGCCGGGCCACACCAGGTCATCGCTCTGCACGGCACCCACCATGATTTGGTCGTCGAGCGAGGAGATAGTGCCGTCGTCCTCTATGCGGAACATGATTTTGTCCATGTCCCAGTCGATGTCGTAGGTGGTATAGGTATATTCATTGCCGTCCCAGTCGTAGCCGGTGGCCTCCACCTCATGCAGGGCGAAGAGGAAATAGGTATAGAGCGTGCCGTAGTACCACAGCTGGCAGGAGATTTGCCCTGTCTCAATCTCAATGATGCCATCGTCGACGGTACCCTTCACCCATGTGCCGCCGTTGCACATATTGGTCACGATGTTCTTAAAGTAGTAGCATCCGTCGGTGCCTTTCACCACATAGGTGCCCTTTTCGGTATAGTCGGCGGGTGCTGGCGTGCCCCACACGGGGAGGTAGTCGATGCCGGAGCGTCGCATCAGCATCAGTTCGCCATCGGGCTGGTCGAAGATGGGTTCCTGTCCGTCCACCACGTCGCGCATGGCTCTTTTAGGTGTGAAGCCGTTCTGCGGCAGCTGCAGGTTACCGGTCTCTCTCACCATACGTTGCTTGAGGTAGGGATTGTTTTCCACATCGTCGATGCTGCCATAGGGACGTTGTGCATAGGAAACAGCCGATAGGAGGGCAGCCGTTACAAAAAGTAAAAGTTTTTTCATGTTGGTAAGTGTTGGTGAATATAATTGTTATCAATAACGATACAAAAATAGTGCAAATCGAACGCAGAACAAAATAAAAAAACAAAAAATTTTTATTTTGTTCTGCTGAGATGCCGCCTATCTTCGGCGACAGCCAAAATAGTGCAAATCGACAAAAAACCAAAGAGAAAAAGCATTTTTGTCATGAATCCCACGCGTTCAGTCTAAGTTCGGCAGACCAAGCATGTAGATTTTTTTGTTTTTTTAGAGAGACAGGCACGAAATTCCCCATTTTTGCGTATTTTTGCAGTCAAGGCGGCCGCGATTCCGTTGTCGGAGTATCATTTGCGTGCTGCGAAACAGCTATATACATCACTATGAAAGAGAACAGAATAACCCAATTGTTTGGAATAGAGCGTCCTGTCATTCAGGGCGGTATGGTATGGATAAGCGGATGGCGACTTGCCTCCGCCGTGAGCAATGCCGGCGGTCTTGGCCTGCTCGGTGCCGGCAGCATGCACCCTGAGACCCTTGTGGAGCACATCCGCAAGATGAAAGCCGCCACAGACAAGCCCTGGGGCGTGAACGTGCCGCTGATGTATCCTGAGATAGACCGTCTCATCGACATTCTCATCGCCGAGGGTGTGAAGATTGTGTTCACCTCAGCCGGCAGTCCGAAGAAATACACCGGCCGTCTGCACGATGCCGGCATCAAGGTAGCCCATGTGGTGAGCAGTTCGAAGTTTGCGCGCAAGTGCGAGGAAGCCGGAGTCGACGCCGTGGTGGCAGAAGGTTTCGAGGCAGGCGGTCACAACGGCCGTGAGGAGACCACCACACTCACGTTGATTCCCCAGGTGCGTGCCGCCACCACGCTGCCCCTCATAGCTGCCGGCGGCATCGGTTCGGGCGAGGCCATGCTTGCCGCCATGGCATTGGGTGCCGAGGGTGTGCAGATAGGCACGCTGTTTGCGCTGTCGCAAGAGAGCAGCGCGTCGGAAGCCTTCAAGCAGCGTTGCACCACGCTCGAAGAGGGCGACACCATGCTCACACTGAAGCTTATCTCCCCCACCCGTATGGTGAAGAATGCCCTTTACAGCCGCATCATGCAGGCGGAGAAAGAGGGAGCCGCCGTCGAGGACCT
>CAJONT010000178.1 GCA_905235975.1 uncultured Prevotella sp. | reverse complement strand
CGTGAAGAGGGCTTCGACGTACGCACCATCTGCCATGTCAGGGTGCTCAAACGGAGCATCGATGCGCGGCAACGCCAAATCTTCGTCAACCTCACCATAAGGGTTTATGTCAATGAAATGCCGGCCGACGAGGTTTTCGTGCCCACACACTATGGCGATGTGTCCGAACAACCCTCTGTGGTGGTAGTGGGGGCGGGACCCGGTGGACTTTTTGCCGCTCTGCGTCTCATCGAACTGCATCTCAGACCGGTGGTCATCGAACGGGGAAAGGATGTGAGGGAACGGAAGAAAGACCTCGCTGCCATCTCAAGACTGCAGAAAGTAAATGCCGAAAGCAACTATTGCTTCGGCGAAGGGGGGGCTGGCGCCTATTCGGACGGCAAACTGTACACGCGCTCTAAAAAACGTGGCAGCGTGGAGAAAATACTCAATGTGTTCTGCCAGCACGGCGCTTCGACAGCCATCCTCACCGATGCGCATCCGCATATAGGAACCGACAAACTGCCTCGCGTGATAGAAAATATGAGGCAGACCATACTGAGATGCGGGGGCGAGGTGCACTTTCAGACCAAAATGACGGCACTCTGCGTGAAAGACGACGAAGTGGTGGGAGTGGAGACCGTGCACCTGCCCACGGGGCAGCAACGCACTTTCCGAGGACCTGTCATCCTCGCCACCGGCCATTCGGCACGCGATGTGTATCACTATCTTGCGCAAAGGCCAGGGGATATAGAGGCTAAGGGCATAGCTGTGGGGGTGCGGCTGGAACATCCCAGTGCTTTGATAGACCAAATTCAATACCACAACAAGGAGGGCAGGGGCGCTTATCTGCCTGCTGCTGAGTATAGTTTCGTCACTCAGGTCGATGGTAGAGGAGTGTATTCTTTCTGCATGTGCCCGGGGGGATTCGTCATACCGGCGGCCACAGGACCGCAACAGGTGGTGGTAAACGGCATGAGCCCGAGTTTGAGAAACACACAGTGGTCGAACAGCGGAATGGTGGTGGAACTGCGGACAGAGGATGTGGAGGGGAACGACCCCCTGCGCATGATGTACTACCAGGAACAAATGGAAAGGGAGTGCTGGCAGCACGCCAATATGAAACAGACGGCTCCTGCGCAGCGCATGGCCGACTTCGTGAAGCAAAGGCTTAGCTACGACTTGCCCAAGAGCAGCTATGCGCCGGGACTCATCTCAAGTCCGCTGCACTTCTGGATGCCGGAAAGCATCGGCGGAAGACTGAGAAAGGGATTTGAAAAATTCGGACAGATGCGCCGCGGCTTCCTTACCAACGACGCCGTCCTCATAGGGGTGGAGACGCGTACCTCTGCACCTGTACGCATCGTGCGTCACCTCGACACGTTGCAGCACGTCCGCCTGCAGGGACTGTTCCCCTGCGGAGAGGGCGCTGGTTATGCAGGCGGCATCGTCTCCGCCGGTGTCGACGGAGAGAGATGTGCCGAGAAATGTGCTGAACGATTGGGGGTTACAGGTCTTCGTAGTTGCCCGTAAAGGTGGTGGTGTTCATGTCGCCTGTCTGGTAGCCGCGCTTCAGCCAACGCATACGCTGGTCGGAGGTGCCGTGCGTGAACGACTCAGGCTGACTGTAGCCCTGGGCACGCTCCTGAAGGTAGTTGTCGCCAATGTGCTGGGCACAGTTGATGGCTTGCTGAAGGTCGCCGCTCTCAAGTGAACCAAATGCTTCGTCTTCGTAGTGGGCCCATACACCGGCATAGTAGTCGGCAAGCAACTCAAGACGCACGCTCAACTGGTTGCCCTGCGTCTTGCTCACTTGGTTCATCTTTGCATGCACCTGCGGAAGGATGCCAAGCAGGTTCTCTACATGGTGTCCTACCTCGTGGGCTATCACATAAGCACGGGGGAACTCGCCCGGCGATTTAAGGTCGGTTTCCATTTGCTTGAAAAACGACAGGTCGATATACAGCTTTTGGTCGCCTGAACAATAGAAAGGACCCACTGCCGAGGTGGCACCGCCGCAGTTGGTCTGCACCGAACCGCTGAAGAGCACCAGTGTGGGTGGGGTGTAGGTCTTGCCCATCTGCTTGAAAACGGCCGACCATACGTCTTCGGTGCTCGCCAGAATCTGACGGCAGAACTTGGCCTGGGCTTCCTCCTCGGGCGAGAAGGTGACTTCCTGCTGCTCGCCGCCGCCCTGCATGCCGCCCATCTGCTGCACCACGTCAAGGGGATTGCCGCCCATAAGCAGCGTGATGAGTCCCACGATTATCATACCACCGATGCCCATACCGGCCATCTGACCACCGCTCATGCCGCGGCGATCCTCAAAGTTGCTACTTTCTCTTCTTCCGTCAAGTTTCATGGTTTTATTTTTTTGATTGTATTTTCCTGTTTGCAAAAATAAGCATTTTACATCATATTCCTTTCCTGTTTCAGCAAAAAAACCGCTTTTTTTTGCTTTTACTCATTCCGACAAGTCGATTCGGCCCGATTTTGTCGGCATTTTGTTTTGAAGTTTCAATAATTATTACTATCTTCGCAACGTAACCTAACTTTCGAATACCATGAACAGACAAGAAAAATTCATCATCACCATCAACCGACAGTTCGGTACGGGGGGACATGAGATAGGAGCCGAGATAGCAAGAAGATTGGATGTGAAGCTTTTTGACAAACAAATCTTGCAAGAAGTGGCAAGGGAATTCAACATCGGGGCCGATGTGGTGGACAAAACCGAAACACGCATCCCATCCTGGCGTGACGACTTCGCACAGTTCTACCGCGACTATGTGGCCGACCACCAATATCATGCCACGGGGAGGGAACTCACCACGCAGCAACTGTTCGAAGCACAGGCCGATGTGATAAGGAAACTGGCTAACGAGGAATCGTGCGTCATCATCGGACGTTGCGCCTTCGATATCTTCAGAAACCATCCCAATGTGTTGAAAATCTTCATTCACAGCCCCATCGAAACACGCATCCGGCGCGTCGTGGAAAAATACGGGGTGAGCGAGGCCGATGCCAAACTCATGATCGTGGACAACGACTATACCCGCGAACTTTATACCAAAACCTATACGGGAAGTGAATGGTTCGATGCACGAAACTACAACCTCTCACTCGATGTGAGCCAATTCGGAGTGAATGGCACCGTCGACTATATCCTGAAAATGATAGGCGAGTAACGCATCAGGTATACAAGTTTTGGGGAAAACCTTTTGCAGACTGACGGAAATTGTGTATTTTTGCACGATTTTCGTAACATAACTATAATCAAAGTAGATGAATATCTCATATAAGTGGCTGAAAGAGTATGTCGATTTCACACTTTCGGCCGAAGAAGTGAGTGCTGCGCTTACCGCTTCAGGACTTGAAGTGGGCGCACTCGAGGAAGTTCAGAGTATTAGAGGGGGGTTGAAAGGATTGTATGTGGGACAGGTGCTCACCTGTGAAGCCCATCCCAACAGTGACCATCTCCATGTCACTACCGTTGACCTGGGAAGGGAGACTCCCTCGCAGATAGTGTGCGGCGCACCCAATGTGGCCGCAGGACAAAAGGTCATCGTGGCCGACCTCGGATGCACACTATATGATGGCGACAAGGAGTTTGTCATCAAAAAATCCAAACTCAGAGGGGTCGAGTCGTGCGGTATGATATGCGCAGAGGATGAAATCGGCATCGGAAACGACCACGCCGGCATCATTGTGCTGCCAGACGACGCAACAGTGGGCACACCGGCCGCAGAATACTACCATTTGGAGAGCGACTGGCTCATTGAGGTCGATATCACCGCCAACAGGGCTGATGCGCTCTCTCACTGGGGCGTGGCACGCGACCTGTATGCCTGGCTCAAGACCAACGGCTATCAAACCGCACTGCACAGACCGTCGTGCGACGATTTCAAGGTCGACAACCTCGACCTGCCCGTGAAGGTGACCATCGAAAACGAGGACGCCTGCAAACGTTACGCTTGTGTCAGCATCACAGGGTGCGAAGTGAAAGAGTCGCCCGAATGGCTCAAGAACCGACTCACCGCCATCGGACTGAGACCCATCAACAATATCGTCGACATCACCAATTATGTGATGATGGCCTACGGACAACCGCTCCACTGCTTCGATGCAGACATGGTGACAGGACATCACATCGTGGTGAAGACACTGCCCGAAGGAACACCCTTCGTCACGCTCGACGGCGTGGAACACAAACTGGGGCCCTACGACCTCGCTATATGCAACGAGCAGGAGCCCATGTGTATTGCCGGCGTCTTCGGAGGAAAGGGAAGCGGCACCTATGAGTCTACACACAGCGTGGTGCTCGAAAGCGCCTATTTCCATCCCACATGGATAAGGAAGAGCGCCAGAAGGCACGGACTGAGCACGGATGCTTCGTTCCGCTTCGAGAGAGGCGTGGATCCTAACGGCACCATCTATGCGCTACAGCAGGCTGCCATCCTCTGCAAGCAACTGGCTGGAGGAAAGGTGTCTTGCGACATCGTGGATGTGTATCCCAATCCTATGCCCGACTTCAGGGTCGACCTGAAATTCGACTATGTCGACCGGCTCATCGGTAAGAATATCGGGCATGATGTCATAAAAAATATCGTGACCTATCTTGACATGCGTGTGGTGGAGGAAGACAGCGAGCGACTGCTGCTCGATGTGCCGCCCTACCGTGTCGATGTGCAGAGACCGTGCGATGTGGTGGAAGAAATTCTGCGCATCTACGGATACAACAATGTGGAAATTCCTTCACAACTGAAGAGCTCGCTCGTCATCAAGGGTGATGAGGACCAGAAACACAAACTGCACAACCTTGTGGCCGAACAACTCGTGGGCGCAGGCTTTACTGAGATTATGAACAACTCGCTCACAAAAGCCGCCTACTACGAGGGACTGAACAGTTTCCCCGAGCAACTGCTGGTGAGAATAATGAACCCGCTGAGCAGCGACCTCAACGTCATGAGACAGACTCTGCTCTTCGGCGGACTCGAGAGCGTGGCCTACAACGTGAAGAGAAAATCGCCCAACATCAGGTTCTTCGAGTTCGGCAACTGCTATCAGCACGACCCGCAGAAGGCTAACAACGACAATCCGATGCAGGCCTACAAGGAGGATAACCACCTCGGCCTCTGGGTCACAGGCAAACATGTGGCCGGCAACTGGGCGCATCCAGACGAACAGAGCTCTTTCGGCGAACTGAAGGCATACGTGGAGAATATCCTGGCCCGCGTGGGACTGCAGCCCGAAGCCACTGTGGTGAAAACCGCAGAAAGCGACATCTTCTCGGCAGGACTCGCCGTGGAGACAAGGGGCGGAAAACAACTGCTCGAAATGGGTGTGGTGGCAAAGAAACTGCTCAAGAATGCAGACATCGACCAGGAGGTCTTCTACGCCGAAATCAACTGGACGGCTCTCATGAAGGCCGTACGCAAACACAAAGTGCAGTTTGCCGAGGTTTGCAAATATCCCGCCGTGAGCCGCGACCTCGCACTGCTCCTCGACAAGAATGTACCCTTCAGCGACGTGGAGAAGGTGGCAAGAAACACCGAGAAGAAACTGCTGAAGAGCGTGGTGCTCTTCGATGTTTACGAGGGCAAAAACCTGCCCGAAGGCAAAAAGAGCTACGCTGTCAACTTCATCCTTCAGGATGAGCAGAAAACCCTCAACGACAAGCAGATTGATGCCATCATGAACAAACTGATTGCCAACCTGAAGAAAAACCTTAATGCAGAACTCAGATAAGTCGTAAAGGTGGGTTCTATTCATTATGTCGAGGCGATTTTTGTCTTTTAGTCGAGGGCAAAGTGTAAGTTTCAGAAGGCGTGTAGCGGG
>CAJONT010000177.1 GCA_905235975.1 uncultured Prevotella sp. | reverse complement strand
AGAGAAGATGAAGAGTCTGGGTACAGCAGCTTGTCCTCCTTACCACATTGCATTCGTCATTGGTGGCACATCAGCAGAGAAGAACATGCTGACAGTGAAGCTGGCCAGCATCAAATACTACGACGGCCTGCCCACCACAGGCGATGAGACCGGCCGTGCCTTCCGCGACATCGACCTGGAGGAGAAACTGCTCAAGGAAGCCCAGAAGATAGGTCTCGGCGCTCAGTTCGGCGGCAAGGCTCTTGCCCACGACATCCGCGTGGTGCGTCTGCCGCGCCATGGTGCCTCCTGCCCCATCGGCATGGGTGTGAGTTGCTCTGCCGACCGCAACATCAAGGCCAAGATAAACCGCGACGGTATCTGGTTGGAGAAGATGGATGCCAACCCCACGGAACTCATTCCCGAAGAGCTGCGTCAGCCCGGCGAGGGTGCCAAAGGCATTGAGATAGACTTGGACAAGGGCATCGACTTTGTGCGCGCCGAACTGACCAAGTATCCGGTGAGCACCCGCGTGAACCTGAAGGGAACCATCATTGTGGCCCGCGACATCGCACATGCCAAACTGAAGGCACGCCTCGATGCCGGCGAAGACATGCCGCAGTACTTCAAGGACCATCCCATCCTCTATGCCGGACCGGCCAAGACACCGGAGGGCTATCCCTGCGGCTCGATGGGTCCCACCACTGCCAACCGCATGGATCCCTATGTAGACGAGTTCCAGGACCATGGCGCTTCGCTCGTGATGATAGCCAAAGGCAACCGTACCCAACAGGTGACAGATGCCTGCCAGAAGCACGGTGGTTTCTATCTGGGCACCATCGGCGGCGTGGCAGCCGTGCTCTCGCAGTCGAGCATCAAGTCGATAGAGTGCGTGGAATATCCCGAGTTGGGCATGGAGGCCATTTGGAAGATTACCGTAGAAGACTTCCCCGCCTTCATCCTGGTCGACGACAAGGGCAACGACTTCTTCAAACAGCTCAAGCCCTGGACACCGTGTGCCAAATAAGACAATCATGAACTGACAGGAAAGGAAAGACCTATACGACAGTCGTACAGCTCTTTCCTTTCCTCTTTTTTACACAGCATATATGAAGAAAGGACTCGTACTGGAAGGCGGCGCCATGCGCGGTCTGTTCTCCGCCGGCGTGATGGACGTGATGCTCGCTCATGGCATAGAATTCGACGGTGTGGTGGGCGTATCAGCCGGTGCTGCATTCGGCGCCAACTTCATCTCACGGCAACAGGGACGCACCATACGCTACAACAAACGTTTTGCCAAAGACTGGCGCTACTGCAGCTTCCGCTCATGGCTGACCACTGGCGACCTGTATGGTGCCGATTTTGCCTACCACAAACTGCCCGACGAACTGGATGTCTTCGACACGGAGGCCTTTGAGAAAAATGCCACTGTCTTCTATGTCGTCTGCACCGATGTGGAAACGGGAAAGGCCGTATACAAGGAATGCCGCGAAACCGGTTACGACCTGCTGGAATGGGTGCGCGCCTCTGCGTCGATGCCCCTTGTCTCGCGCATCGTTCACGTGGAAGGCCGCAAGCTGCTCGACGGCGGCGTGGCCGACTCCATTCCCCTTGCCTTCATGGAAGGGCAAGGCTATAACCGTAACGTGGTCATCACCACACAACCGTCAGACTACCAGAAGAAGCCCAATCCTTTTCTCCCACTTATGCGTCTGAGTCTGCGGAAATACCCCCAGATGATACGTGCCCTCGCCGACCGCCACCTCATGTACAACGACCAGTTGGCCTATGTGGCACGTCAGGAAGCTGCCGGTGCAGCCCTTGTGGTGCGTCCCGACAAGCCTCTGCAGATAGGCCACACCTCACACAATCCCGATGAGATGCAGTGCACATACGACGAGGGTAAGAAAAAGGGTGAAGAGATGATAGACCAGATTCGCCGGTTTCTCGCCCGTGAGTGAGCCATTCTAACCTTTTAGGTAAAAATATCCATTTTACGAAACCGATGGAATACTGCTTTTGAAATTTCTCATAATTAACAGTACACACCTTTATACTATAAGATGTTCAAGTTTCGCAAGTTTTGATATTCGCTATAAAAACGGCCTGAAAGGCCTGTAAACTATCAGCCCAGGGCATCGCCCTGGGTATTT
>CAJONT010000176.1 GCA_905235975.1 uncultured Prevotella sp. | reverse complement strand
TTCATCCATCCAAATACCCAGGGCGATGCCCTGGGCTGACAGTTCATTGGCCTTTCAGGCCGTTTTTATAGCGAATATCAAAACTTGGAAACTTGAATCAGGGTTCGCACCAAAAAATTACGATTTTGGTGGTACTTTTGAAAAATTTTGTTTAATTTTGTCATGTTGTTGATTTGTCTTCAATGACTTTGTCGTGCAGTGACGAGGCCGAAGACAAACAAAACATGACATTTTTTTGTAATGTCCTTTCATTCAGCTACTAACGGATTCTCTGCGACACAATGACAAAATGTATAATCTATAAAGCAAATAGAAATATGAAAAGAATTGTCTTTCTGTGCTTTATGACGGCAGTGGCACTGACAGCCTCGGCGCAGCTGACCATCGAGGAGGCTCAGGAACTGGCAAGGCAGAACTATCCTGCCATCCGCCAGTACGGACTGGTGGAACAGAGCAGGGACTTCACCCTCTCCAATGCCATCAAGGGATGGCTCCCGCAGGTGAATGCCAACGCCCGCGCCACCTACCAGAACAAGGTGACGGAGTTGCCAATCGACTTCAGTCAGTTTGGTTCCGACTTCGACGGACTGCCGAAAGACCAGTACGATGTCGGTGTCACCGTGAACCAGACCCTCTACGACGGCGGACAGATAGCCGCGAGCCGGCGTGTGACACAGGCACAGGCAGATGTGCAGACAGAGCAGGTGAACGTCACGCTGTATGCCATCAAGGAACGTGTGAACCAGCTCTTCTTCGGCGTCTTGCTCGCCGATGAGCAATTGGAGCAGAACCGCCTGCTCCAAAACGACCTCTCAATAGGACTGCAGTCGGTGGAGGCGCTTATCCGCGGCGGGCTGGCCAATGAGACCGATGCCGATGTGGTGAGGGTGGAGCAAATCAAGGCGCGACAACAGGAAGGGACGCTCAGAACCATGAGGCAGACCTATCTCACAATGCTCGCTACGTTCATAGGGAAACCGTTAGACAGCCAGACCTCCCTGCAGAAGCCCTCTTCGCTGCACATCGGCACGGGCGACAACAATCGTCCGGAACTGTCGCTCTACGATGCCCAGAACCGTTGGCTCGACGTGCGGATGAAAGCCCTCGATGCACGGTTGATGCCCAATGTGGGTGCCTTCGTACAGGGTGGATACGGTAAGCCGGGACTGAATATGCTCGGTACGTCATGGGACCCCTATTTCAAAGTGGGTGCCACGGTGTCGTGGAACATCGGAGCTCTCTATACGCGCAAGAACGACCAACGGCTGATAGACACGGAGCGCCGGCAGGTGGAAACGCAGCGTGAAACCTTCCTCTTCAACACCCGACTGCAGGCACAGCAGACCAACGGCAGGATTGAAGACTTGCGCCGTCAGGTGACCGACGACGATGCCATCATACAACTTCGCGAGCACATACGCAGCAAGAGTGAACGGCGCGTGGCCAACGGCACGGAGACCGTGAACGAGATGTTGCGCGACATCAATGCGGTGGGCGACGCACGGCAGCAACGGGTCATCCATGAGGTGCAGCTGCTGCAGGAGATTTACAACTTGAAGACCATCAACAACAATTAAAGGATTATGAAAGGATATTGGATAGCACTATTGGCCGTGGGGATGGCCGCCTGTTCGACCGACGAACCCGACTATGACGCCACGGGAACCTTCGAGGCTACGGAGGTGACGGTAAGTGCCGAGCAGACAGGCCGGCTGATGATGCTGAGCGTGACGGAGGGCGATGTGCTGACAGCGGGTCAGCAGATAGGTGTGATAGACACCGTGCAGCTGATGCTGCATGCAAGGCAGTTGGGTGCCACCCGTGAGAGCATAGCGCGGCAGCGCCCTGAAACCCAGAAGCAGATAGCGGCGCTCAAACAGCAAATCAGCAAGGAGGAGCAAGAAGTGAAGCGTTTCGAAGCCTTGGTGAAAGATCAGGCTGCCAACCGCAAACAGCTTGAGGATGAGCAGAACCAGCTGGCCGTGCTCCGCAAGCAGTTGGAGGCACAGCTGTCGACACTCAACAATCAGGAGTCGTCGCTCACCTCGCAGATGTCTGCCACGGAGATACAGCGTGAGCAGGTGCTCGACCAGTTGCGCAAGTGTTACATTGCGGCACCCATCAGCGGCACCGTGTTGGAAAAATACGCCGAGCAGGGCGAGTATGCCACCGTGGGCAAGCCGCTGTTTAAGCTGGCCGACCTTGAGCATATCTATCTGCGCGCCTACGTCACGTCGTTGCAGCTCTCGCAGGTGAAGGTGGGTCAGCAGGTAAAAGTGTTTGCCGACTATGGCGACGATACCAAGCATGCGTATGAGGGCACCGTGACGTGGATTAGTCCGCGTGCGGAATTTACGCCCAAGAGCATTCTCACCGACGATGAGCGTGCCGACCTGGTCTATGCTGTGAAGATTCTGATAAAGAACGACGGCAATGCCAAAATCGGCATGTATGGCGAGGTGAAGTTTTAGTACAAGGCGACGGCTATGGGGGCGATAGAGGTTAAGAATGTCTCAAAGCGTTACGGACGGGTGCAGGCTCTGCACGACGTGTCGTTCAGTGTGGAAAAGGGTGAGGTCTTCGGACTGATAGGACCCGACGGAGCAGGCAAGACCACCATGTTCCGCATCCTGGCCACGCTGTTGCTGCCCGAGGGCGGCACGGCCAGCGTGGACGGCTATGACACGAAGACGCAGATGAAGGCGATTCGAAAGAGGGTGGGGTATATGCCCGGACGGTTCTCGCTCTATCAAGACCTGTCGGTGGAGGAGAACCTGCAGTTCTTCGCCACACTGTTCGGAACCACCGTCGCCGAGGGCTATGAGGGCATCAAGGGCATCTATCAGCAGATAGAACCCTTCCGGAAACGGCGTGCAGGCAAGCTGTCGGGCGGTATGAAGCAGAAACTGGCATTGAGCTGCGCCCTGATACACAGTCCCAGCGTGTTGCTGCTCGATGAACCTACTACGGGTGTGGACCCCGTGAGCCGCAAGGAGTTTTGGGCCATGATAGACCAGTTGAAAGACCGGGGCATCACCGTGGTGGCTGCCACGCCCTATCTTGATGAGATACGCCATTGCAACCGTGTGGCCTACCTCTCAGAAGGCGAGATAAAGGGTATCGGCACACCCGACGACATCCTCACGCGCTTTAAGGATGTGTTCAGTCCTGAGTTGCAGTATGATATGGATGTTTCGCGCCAGACAGGGCAGGATGT
The DNA here is from genome assembly GCA_905235975.1 of uncultured Prevotella sp. GTDB lineage: Bacteria > Bacteroidota > Bacteroidia > Bacteroidales > Bacteroidaceae > Prevotella. The sequence goes on along the minus strand of CAJONT010000176.1, from coordinate 2,998 downwards.
CATCATCGTCGACGATTTGGTGAAGGCCTTCGGCAAGTTCCATGCCGTGAACCATATCTCCTTCCGCGTGCACAGGGGTGAGATTTTCGGTTTCCTCGGTGCCAACGGTGCCGGCAAGACCACGGCGATGAGAGTCCTCACAGGCCTCAGCCAGCCTACAAGCGGCAAGGCCACCGTGGCGGGTTTCGACTGTGCCAAGGAATATGAGCAGATAAAGAAGCACATCGGCTATATGAGTCAGAAATTCTCGCTCTATGAGGATATGACCATCCGCGAGAACATCCGTCTCTTTGGCGGCATCTACGGAATGAAGCGCGAGAAGATAAAGGCGAAGAGCGAGCAACTCATAGCACGCCTCGGACTGGAAAACCACGCCAATGCGCCAGTGGCCTCACTGCCCTTGGGCTGGAAGCAGAAACTGGCATTCTCGGTGTCTATCCTCCACGAGCCGGAGGTGGTGTTCCTCGACGAACCCACGGGCGGCGTGGATCCGCAGACGCGCCGACAGTTCTGGGAACTCATCTACGAGACTGCGCGACAGGGTGTCACGGTCTTCGTGACCACGCACTATATGGACGAGGCCGAATATTGCGACCGCATCTCTATCATGGTAGACGGTGAGATTCGCGCTCTCGGTGCTCCGAAAGAATTAATAAAACAGTTCAACCAGACGGATATGGACCATGTCTTCACCTATCTGGCGCGAAAAGCAGAGCGGCAATGAAACAGTTCTGGGCATTTATCAAGAAAGAGACTCGCCACATCTTCCGCGACACGCGGACGATGATAATCCTTTTCGGCATGCCTGTGGTCATGATGCTGCTGTTTGGCTTTGCCATCTCCACCGATGTGAAGGACGTGCGCACGGTGGTGGTGACGACCAATTACGACAACCAGACGCAGCGACTCGTAGACCGTCTGAATGCCTCGGAGTATTTTTCCGTGCGGTATCGTGTGGCTACGCCCGCCGAAGCGGAAAAGCTGATACGCGACCAAAAGGCGGATATGGCAGTGGTGTTCTCACAGCAGTATGCCAACCGGCCTGCATCGCACGGCATCCAGTTTATCAATGATGGCATAGACCCCAATACCGCCCTCACCCGTCAGGCCTACGCACAGCAGATACTGAGCGAAAACGTGCATGCGCCGCTGTCGAGAATGCTCTACAACCCACAGATGAAGTCGGCTTTCAACTTCGTGCCCGGTATCATCGGCTTGTTGCTGACGCTCATTTGCGCCATGATGACATCCGTTTCCATCGTCAAGGAGAAAGAGCGGGGCACCATGGAGGTGTTGCTGGTTTCGCCCATCCGCCCGCTGCATATCATGATAGCCAAGGCCGTTCCCTATCTCGCCCTGTCACTGTTCATCCTCGTGGCCATCATGCTGATGAGCCGTTACATTCTCGATGTGCCGCTGAGGGGAAACATCCTGGCCATCTTCCTTGTGTCGATGCTCTATATCCTGCTGGCACTCTCCATCGGTCTGCTCGTGAGCGTGGCGGCACGCACGCAGGTGGTGGCCCTCCTCGTCACCGGCATGGTGATGCTGATACCTTGTGTCTTGCTCTCGGGCATGATATACCCGGTAGAGTCGATGCCCCTCGTCCTGCAATGGGTCACGGCAGTCATGCCCGCCCGCTGGTTCATTTCTGCCATCAAGAAACTGATGATTATGGGTGTCTCGTGGCAGATGGCGCTTCGTGAGATTCTTGTGATAGCAGGAATGACCGTTGTCATCCTGATAATCGTGTTACGCAAATTTAAAACAAGACTGGAATGAGGCTGCGCTACCTGATACAGAAAGAGTTCACCCAGATTCGGCGCAACTCCTTCCTCCCGAGGATGATTGTGATGTTTCCCGTCATGCTCATGTTGGTGGCTCCGTGGATTACAAGTATGGAGGTGAAGAACATCAATGTGTGCCTTGTGGACAATGATCACAGTCAGACCTCCAACCGCTTGATGCACCGCATTGAGCAGTCGGACTATTTCTCGTTCCGCGGCATGGCTCCTACCTATACCGATGCCTATCACCGCTTAGAGCACGGCGACATCGATGTGATAGCGGTCATCCCGCCGCATTATGAGAAAGACATCGTGAACGGGAAACACTCACCGGTATTTATTGCTGCCAACAGTGTCAATGGCACCCGAGGCATGATGGGCATCAACTACCTGAGCCAGATAGTGGGTGAATCGTCGGGTACCACGGCGTCAGAATTTGTCAACAGCGGAGAGGCTACTCCAAAGCTGTTGTACAATCCTCACCAAGACTACAAGCTCTTCATGATTCCCGGTCTGATGGCCATTCTGTTGGTGCTCATGTGCGGCTTCATGCCTGCCCTGAATGTGGTGGGAGAGAAGGAAAAGGGCACCATAGAGCAGATTAACGTCACACCCGTACGCAAATGGGAGTTTATCCTGGCCAAGCTCGTCCCTTACTGGATTATCGGCCTCTTGGTGCTCACCATTGCCCTCATCGTGGCACTACTCGTCTATGGCATTGCCCCGGAAGGCAGTTTGCTGCTCATTTATCTATCCGCCCTCCTGCTTGCTATCGTGATGAGCGGCCTTGGATTGCTCATCTCCAACTACAGCAACGAAATGATGCAGGCCATGCTTGTCATGTGGTTCTGCATGGTATGCTTCATCCTGCTCAGCGGACTATTTACTCCTGTGCAGAGTATGCCCCAATGGGCGCAGACGCTCACTTACCTCAACCCCATGCGCTATTTCATAGAAGCCATGCGTACCGTCTTTATTCGCAATGGCGGACTGGGAAGCATCGCTTTCCAACTTACGGTGCTTGCTGGAATGGCCGTCTTCATCAATGGGTGGGCAGTGATAAGTTACAAAAAGAATGCGTAGAGGTTTCGGGCTGTCACAGGCTGCATCTCAGCAATACAAATAATTCAAGTTTCGCAAGTTTTGATATTCGCTATAAAAACGGCCTGAAAGGCCAGTAAACTGTCAGCCCAGGGCATCGCCCTGGGTAT
>CAJONT010000175.1 GCA_905235975.1 uncultured Prevotella sp. | reverse complement strand
TTCACTTTTCTTCCCAAGTAGTCATAAAATTTGAAATAGATGGCAAAGCAGACTCGCCTCTTTGCAAAATAATCTGCAAATAGGCGAGTCTGCTATCGGTTTCCTGAAAAACCTCTTAGGGAAATAGCCCTGTTGGTGCCTGTTCCCGCAGTGGCTTCTTATATCTGCTTCTGCACTTTCTTGAGCACGTTGAGCTTGCCGTCGTCAATGAGTTTCAGGATGAGCTCGCCGAAGAGCGTGTTCTGCCATGCAAACCAGGGGCGGGAGTAGTTGAAGGCATCATCCTTATTGAACGACTCATGCATGAAGCCCGTGCCGGCATCGGTGTCAACGAGCATCTGTATGCACTGCTGAATCTCCTTGTCATCGGTCGATGTGAAGGCGCGCATCATGATAGACATCGGCCAAACCATGTCGTAACCTACGTGGGGACCGCCGATACCCTCACCGGCACGGCCGCGGAAGAAGTAGGGGTTGTCCTCGCTGAGCACGAAGCGGCGGGTGTTCTGGTAGATGGGGTCTTTCACGTCCACGTCACCCAGATAGGCCATGGCGAGCAAGGAGGGCACGTTGGCGTCGTCCATCAGGTGATGGTTGCCGAAACCGTCGCACTCGAAGGCGTAGATCTTGCCATATTTCGGGTGGTCGTAGATGGCATATTGCTTCAAGGCTGTCTCCACCTCGTCGGCCAGTGCTTTGCACTCACCGGCCAGCTGGGTGTTCTTGTTCACCTTCGTCAGGATGTCGGCGGCCTTGCGCAGCGAGGTCACGGCGAAGAAGTTGGAGGGCACGAGATACAGGAACACTGTGGCATCGTCGCTGGGACGGAAGGCGGAGGCAATGAGGCCGCAGGGCTTCACGGGGTTGCCGAAGCCGTTATGACTCATGGTGTCATACTGAGCCGCAGTGGTGCGCTGGAAGTGATAGGGACCGTGGTCGGTCTTGCGCTGCTGCTCGCGGAAGGTCTTCAGCACGGCTTTCATGGCGTTCAGCCACAGGTCGGTCTTGAAGATGGAGTCGTCGCCTGTCTGAAGCCAGTACTGATAGGCCAGACGGATGGGGTAGCAGAGCGAGTCGATCTCATATTTGCGCTCGTGCAGGAAGGGCTTCATGTCGGTGTGGTCGCTGGCCCAGGCACTTCCCGTGGGGCCGAAGTTGAAGGCATTGGCGTATGGGTCGAGCACGATGCACTTCAGCTGGCGCAGAATGGTGCCGCGCACCATCTTCTTCACCTTCTCATCTTTCTTGGCAAACTGCACGTAGGGCCATACCTGGGCGCCTGAGTCACGCAGCCACATGGCATGGATGTCGCCCGTGTAGACGAAGGTGTCGTCGTCGCCATCGGCGTCAATCGAATAATGTACGGTGGTGTCGAGGGTGTTGGGGAAGCAGTTGCCGAACATCCAAGCCAGATAGGGGGCGTCTTTCAGCTGCTTTTGTACCTCTTTGATTTTCTTCTCTATGCTCTCAGCCACAAACAGACGGTCGGCCTCTGCAGGGCGACGGCTCACGGTGATGTTGTCGGCAGGCACCTTGATTTGCTCGGCAAACGACACCTGATGCTGATCCTTGCTGCCTATGAGCTGGTCGATGGCGGCCTTAATCATGGGTTCCATCACGGCGTAACCGGCCTCGGTGGGGTGTACACCGTCGTTGGTATAGGCGGGGTTCAGGGCGCGGTCCTCGCCCGACACCATCCTTGCATAATAGTCGACGAAGGGAATGTTGTGCCGCTCGGCATACGACTTGATGCGGGCATTCAGGTGCGCAATCTTCTCGGCACCGTCGGTAATGCGCGGGTTCCAGCCGAACTTGGCAGCGGGCAGTGTGGTGGTGAGAATCACCTTGATGTTATTGGCACGTGCCAGGTCCACCATCGTCTCGATGTTGGCAAACGTGCGGTCTTCGTTGTAGGGGCCTGTGTTCTCTGCCACATCGTTGGTGGCGGTATTGATGACCACTAAGTCGGGCTGCAGATCAACCACGTCCTGGCGGTAGCGCACCACAAACTGATAGCTTGTCTGTCCTGAAATGCCACGACCCACAAAGCCGTTCTGCTTGAAGAAGTCAGGACGCATGCGGGCCCAGTTCTCGGTAATCGAGTTGCCCATGAACACTACGCGGCGCTGCTCCTTTGGCCATTCTTTCACTTCGGCATTCTGCTGCGCATAGCGTCGCAGGTTACCCCAATCTTTGTCATCGGCCGAAGCCGTCGTGCCCAGCAGCATGAGCGCCAGGCAGGTCAGTAAAAATCTGTGTTTATTCATTTCGATAATAAATTGTTGGTTTCTGTTTTAATCTTTGCAAAGTTAAAAAATATAGCGGTGAAAACAAAAAAAATCACGAATACCGCCCGAAGGCGTACAATATTGGCAAAAGGATGAACATAACAGAGTGCTTTGTTATTTAATTTTGCACCATATATGGAAAACTGCAATTTATCAACTAATAACCAAATAAAGATATGAAGCAAAAGTGTGTGTTAAAATGTATGGTTGTGGCATTGCTCCTCTTGTTGCCCATGTGGACAATGGCCAAGACCATCAGAGTGCTGGCAATAGGAAACAGTTTTTCTGACGATGCCGTGGAGCATTACTTGTACGAACTGGCGCTCGAAGGTGGCGACAACCTGATCATCGGCAATGCCTATCGCGGTGGGCAGGGCTACGAGTCACACTGGAAGGTGGTAGAAGCCAACAAGGCAGACTTCGAATACAGGAAGATTGTGAATGGCAACTGGACGAATGTGCGCAGCACGCTGCTCGACTGTGTGGTGGATGAGCCGTGGGACATCATCACCTTTCAGCAGGTGAGCCAGGACGCAGGCGACTATGATACTTATGAGCCTTGGTTGTCTAAATTAATAAATTATGTACGCGAGAAAGCGACCAATCCCAACGTACAGTTCGGACTGCACCGTACTTGGGCTTATGCGGAAAACAGCAACCATTGGGGCTTCCCCAAGTACGACAAAAACCAGCAACGTATGTTCCAGGCCATCGTCGATGCCACCAACCGTGCACGCAAGGCCCACCCTGAGCTGAAACTGCTCATTCCCGCAGGCACGGCCATACAGAACGGACGCTCAAGCTATGTCGGCGACCGCTTCTGCCGCGACGGCTACCATCTCTCGTATATCTTGGGCCGATATACCGCGGCGCTCACCTGGCTTGAGTGCATCACCGATCAGAAAGCCATGGATAGGACGTATGCGCCTGTGGGACTGAACGAGTGGCAGAAAGCCGTGGCACGCCAGGCTGCTCATGCCGCTGTGATGAAACCCGACAAATTGACCACTATCAAAATAACGCCCGAGGGAATGGATGCCGATGGCTACCTGACCCTCCATGACGTGCCCTACCGCACGGAGTTCAAGAGCGAATACCAGCGCCAGCAGGACAAGATGGACATCTACCTCCCCACGCGCACCGAGGGATTTCCTACCGTCGTGTGGTTCCATGGCGGTGGCATGAGCGTCGGTGGAAAGCATATCCCCACCGAACTGCAGAAGCAGGGAATCTGCGTCATCGGTGTGGGCTATAGCCTCTGTGCCGGCGACAACAAAGACCCCAATGCGCCCAACCGCAACGTGACCACAGCCGATGGCGTGGATGATGCCGCAGCTGCCACGGCATGGGTGCTCAGCCATATTGCTGAATATGGCGGCGACCCCACGAAGGTCTATCTCTCCGGCCACAGCGCAGGTGGCTACATCACCATGTTGATTGGTTTGGACAAGAGCCGCGTGGCGAAATATGGACAAGACGTGGATAAGGTGGCGGCGCTGGTACCCTTCAGCGGACAGGCTATCACGCACTTCCAGAACCGTCGCGACCGTGGCATCAGCGACCTCCAGCCCATCATCGACACGGAGGCGCCGCTCTACTATGTCCGTGGCGACACGCCTCCCATCCACCTTATCTGCGGGCAGCGTGAGCGCGAGTTGTTGGGGCGCTACGAAGAGAATGCCTACCTCTGGCGAATGTTACAGCTCTGTGGTCACAAACAGGCTTATCTGTATGAACTGGATGGCTTCGACCACGGCTCAATGTATTCTCCGGCCCACCAGATTCTCTTAGAAGTCATAAAAAAGAATAAATAAGTAAAGATGGAAACGACAACAAAAAGCCGATTTTTCAACTGTGTCGCCGGCTTGGTGACCGCGACAGTTTTCTTGCCGTCAGTGGCCTTGGCCGCTCCTATCCATGACGATGACATCGTCATGACCAACCCCATAAACATCAGCTATAAGTTCGAGGAGAGGGATCCCGTGCACCGCACAGCGGCCGACCCCGTCATCGTGCTCTACCACGACAAGTATTTCCTCTTTTCCTCGCACGCTGCAGGCTATTCCTATTCCGACAACCTCCGCGACTGGACCCACATGTTCAGCAAGATGCCTCTTGTGAAGGAGTGGGCACCAGCCGTGATGGTCTACGACGACTACATCTATTACATGGGATTTGGCAACAAAAGGGTCTTCCGCACAAAAGACCCCATCGGCGATAATTGGGAAGAGGTGACCGGGACGGAACTGCCCGACAAGGGCGACCCCGACTTCTTCGTCGACAACGACGGACGCACCTACTACCTCTGGGGATGCTCCGCAGGAGGACCCATGCAGGGCATGGAGTTCGACCCCAAGACGTTCAAACCCCTCACGAATGTCCGTGACCTGATGCCCGCCAACGGCAGCCGCTTCGGCTGGGAGGTGCCCGGCGACCACAACGAGAAGACAGGACAGAAGGGATGGAACGAGGGCGTCAGCATGGTGCATGAGGGCGATTACTACTATTTCTTCTACGCCACGCCAGGCACGGAGTTCATCACCTACTGCTCCGGTGCTTACGTCGCACGCAGCCCTCTCGGTCCCTTCGAACCGATGGTGGGGGCTCCCTATGCCATCCTTCCCTCTGGATTCTTCACCGGCGGCGGCCACGGCCATCCGTTCAAAGACCGTTACGGCAACCAATGGTATGTGGCCTCGCTCATCATCGGTAGCCGTGAGCACTACGAGCGCCGCATCGGCATCTTCCCTGCCTACTATAACAATGGCTATGCGCATGCCATCACCGACAACTTCGACAAGCCTTTCATCCTGCCGAAGAAGAAAGTGGATTTCGAAAAAGAGTCCATCCTCACCGACATGAATGTGCTCGGAACAGGAAAGGTGATGACTGCCTCGTCCACGAAGGGCGATTTTACTCCCGCCAAAGCCTCCGACGACGATATCCGCACATGGTGGTCGGCACAGAGCGGTGCCAGCGGCGAATGGCTGCAGATGGACCTGGGACGCCTGATGAGCGTGGAGGCCGTAGAGGTGTGCTTCGCCGACGAGGGATTCAAAAGCTACCGCTTCGATGCCAACATCCCTGTATATAAATATGTGGTGGAAGCCTCGAAGGACGGCAAGGCTTGGCATGTCGTCGTCGACCGACAGAACAATGCAAAAGACCAGATATATGAACTCTGCATGCTGCCCAAGGCTGAACAGGTGCGCTATCTGCGCGTGGTCAACAAGGCGGACTTCGCCGTAGGGCAGTTCTCCGTGAGCGACCTCCGCGTGTTCGGCCATGCCAATGGCAGGGTGCCCGCCGCTGTGCAGGGCTTCAAGGCGGTCCGCAAGACCGACAAACGCCGCATCGCCATGTCATGGCAGCCGCAAAAGGATGCCGTGGGATACGTCGTGCGATGGGGTGCCGACAAAAACCGCATGGATCATGCCGCACGGGTGTATACCACCAGCGTCGACTACGGTTTCTTCGACAGCGAGCAGACTTACTATGTGGCTGTCCAGCCCTTCAACGAAGTGGGATTGGGCAAATCGTCGCAAGTGGTGGAAGTGAAGAATCCGGAATCGAATGCGGCCTGGCCCTGGATTCAGCTGAACAATACCTGGAAATTCTCTACCGGCGACAACACGCAGTGGAGCCAGACGAAGTTTAATGACAGCCAATGGGCGGATATCAAGTCGACCGACTTCTGGGAGACGCAGGGATATTACGACTTGGAGGGCTTTGCATGGTACCGCCAGCAGGTGGTCGTGCCCAAGGCTTGGCAGGCAGCTGTGAAGAGCCAGGGCGGTCTCTATCTGAGTTATAGCAATGCCGACGATGCCGACGAGGCGTTCTTCAACGGGGTCTCCGTGGGCAAGACGGGCGACTTCCCTCCCACCTATCAGGGACGCAATGGCGTGCAGCGTAAATATTTCATTCCCGCCAAACTAATTCAGTATGACAAGCCCAACACCGTGGCGCTACGGGTCTATGACGGTGGCGGACAAGGTGGTGTGGTGTCCAACGACATCTACCTGAGCGTGGTGAATCCCATCGTTGATATAAAGCCGCGCCTGCAGTGTGCCGACGATGACTGGGTGTTCGACCGCGCGGAGAATGCCAAACTGGTGGTGAAAGCCGACCCCACGGTGAAAGAGCCGATTGACTGCCAGCTTGTTTGCCGCCTGACGACTGACTTCCACGAGAACGCCGGCGAGACGAAAATCAATGTGAAACTGGAACCGGGCAAAGAACTCTCCCAAGAGATTAACTTGCCGGTGAGGAGACCTGGCTTCTATCATGCCGACATTTACATCGATTACGATGGACTGAAGAGCCAGACGGCGAGCACCAACATCGGACTGAGTCCCAACCGCATCGGGTCGCCCTCCGATGCCAAGGCCGACTTTGAGGCCTTCTGGCGGAATACGCGTCAGGAACTGGATGCCATCCCCGGCAATTTCAAGATGCAGGAAGATGCTTCGCTGTCGAATGCCAACAAGAAGGTATATCGCGTGGAGATGACCTCGCTGGGTGGCGAACGCATCAAGGCCACGTTCAGCGTGCCCACCACACCGGGTCCTCACCCTGCTCTGCTCACCAACCTGGGCTATGCCCAGGGAGAGAGCTTCGGAACGGTCAACCCGAACAATATGCCGGGCTACTGCGAACTCGTACTGAGCGTGCGCGGACAGGGACTCGACATCCAAAACAATAAATATGGCGAGTGGATTACCTACGGCCTGAAATCGAAGGAGTCTTACTACTATCGCGGGGCGTACATGGACTTGGTTCGCGCCGTCGACTTCCTGTGCTCGCGCCCGGAGGTGGATGCGGAGAACATCTTCGCAGGTGGACTGAGCCAGGGGGGTGCCCTCACGCTGGCTGCGGCAGCACTCGACCGCCGCATCAAGGCGGCTGCTCCTTGCGTGCCCTTCCTCTCCGACTTCCCCGACTATTTCCGCATCGTGTCGTGGCCGCGCGACCGCTTCGAGGTGGCCATGCAGCAGGACAAGTCGCTCACCTGGGAGGGAATCTACGAGGTGCTCAGTTATTTCGACATCAAGAACCTTGCTCGATTCATCCACTGCCCGGTGCTGCTCGGCTCTGGGCTCCAGGACGGCATCTGTCCGCCGCACACGCATTTTGCCGGCTTCAACAACATCCCTGGCGACCTGAAGCGCACGTATAAGATTTATCCCAATGAGAGCCATGGCGTGGAACCTGAGTTCTATGAAGAAAGAAGCAAGTTCTTTGCCTATTATACAAGCCATAATTTCAAGGAATTCCCGGTCCTGAAGACGGAAAAACCGAATGTGGACAAGGCGTTCACACTCGCCGTGGAGACGCTCTTCAAGAATACGCCCGACAGCCTGATTAAAGCGGGTGGTGAATACGGAGGTGAATGGACACGCGACGTGAGCATCAACTCATGGAATGCCGCCGCCCTGCTCATGCCCGAGAAGACGGCCTATTCGCTCTGGAGCGTCACCACCGACAACCGCTCCTTTATCGGACACCAGTACTGGGACCAGATTATCTGGGTCACAGGGGCTTACGACTACTATCAGAAGACCGGCGACCGCGCCTTCCTCCATCAGGCTTACATCGCTTCTGCCAACACGATGAAGAAACTGGAAGGTGAGCAGTTCGACAGCCAATACGGCATGTTCATGGGACCCTCGGTGTTCAACGACGGCATCGCCGGCTACGAGGAGCCTGTCTTCGACACGCAGCACCGCTCTTCCTACGTCCTCGACTATCCCGGCTCGAAGCCCATCAAGTGTCTGAGCACAAACAGTATCTACTACAATGCCTACTTGACATTGGCCAAGATGGCTGCCCTCGAAGGAGATAAGGCTGCCGTGAAGGCTTACAAGAAAAAGGCGGCAGACCTGCGCGAGGCCATTCGCAAGAACCTCTTCGATGCAAATGCCGGCAAACTGAGCTATCTCATCGACGGCGAGGGAAATGTTCATCCTCATCAGGAGACGCTGGGCGTGGCTTTCGCCATCCTCTTCGGCGTCGTCAGCGATGCTGAGGCCAAGCAGGTGATTGCTAATATGTACACCGGCAAGCATGGCGCTCCTTCCATTTACCCGCATTTCAAACGTTTCGACAAGGAGCATCCCGGACGACACAACCAGATTGTGTGGCCGTTTGTCAATGCCTTCTGGGCTGATGCAGCCTACAGCCAGGGACGGAAAGACATCTTCAGCTTTGAACTGCAGAACCTCGCCGACCTTGCCCTGGGCAGCAACAACTGCTTCTACGAGATTTACAACGAGGAGACAGGGGCCGTCGACGGCGGTTGGCAACAGGGCGGACACTGGGGCTCGGTCTACGACCAGACATGGTCGGCCACGGGCTATATCCGCATGATTCTCACCGACCTCCTCGGCATACGATTCTCACCTGAAGGGGTGACTTTCAATCCCGATGCGGAACTGCTCAGCGAGTATGGCTTTGAACGCCTCAGCAATCTGCGATACCTCAACGGACGCCTCGACATCAGCGTCAGCGGCAAGGGTAAGAAGCTCGCGGGTGTGATGGTGAACGGCAAGAAACAGAAACTGGGCAAGCCTATCGCTCCGGCAAGCGGAACTACAGAAATTGTGTTAATATTGAAGTAAACACCACATAAAATAAATATAGAAATATGCGTAAATTAATATTGTTGTCAGCACTGCTCATCGTATCTGCTGTCAGTGCATTCGCTCAGAAAGAGCAACACATTGCCGATTACGTAAGCACACTCGTTGGTACCGACTCCAACTTTGAACTTTCCACCGGCAATACCTACCCCGTTACGGCCATGCCTTGGGGTATGAACTTTTGGACACCGCAGTGTGGAAAGAATGGCGACGGATGGACTTATAACTACACGTCCAACCGTATAAGGGGCTTCAAACAGACGCACCAGCCCAGTCCGTGGATCAACGACTACGGACAGTTCTCGCTCATGCCTATCACCGGAACACCGATTTTCGACGAGAACGACCGTGCCAGCTTCTTCAACCACAAGGCCGAGGTGGCGCGTCCTTACTACTACAGCGTGTTCCTGGCCGACTATGCCATCACCACCGAACTCGTGCCTACGGAGCGTGCGGCCATGATACGCTTCACCTATCCGGAGGCTGAGTCTTCCTGTGTGGTCATCGATGCCTTCGACCACGGCTCATCCATCAAGGTCGATGTGGCAAACCGCACCGTCACTGGATTCACCACACGCAACAGCGGCGGTGTGTCTGAGAACTTCCGCAACTATTTCGTCATTCAGTTCGACAAACCCTTCACCTATTCGGCTGCCGTGCTCGATGGCAAGATCAATACCAATGCCACTGATGCCGAAGGCAACCATGCCGGTGCCATCATCGGATTCCCGACCAAGAACGGGGAACAGGTGACTGCCCGCGTGGCCTCTTCCTTCATCAGCCCGGAGCAGGCGCTGCAGAACCTCAAGGAGTTGGGCAACGACAGCTTTGAGCAACTGAAAGAAAAAGGTCGCCAGCGGTGGGACAAAATCCTCGGACGCATCGAGGTGGAGAGCGACAATATCGACCAGCTGCGCACCTTCTATAGCTGTCTCTTCCGCAGCTGCCTCTTCCCAAGACAATTCTTCGAATACACCGCCGACGGCAAGATTGTGCACTACAGCCCCCATACGGGCAACGTGGAACTGGGACGACTCTTCACCGACACGGGTTTCTGGGACTCGTTCCGTGGCGAATTGCCTTTCATCAATCTCGTGTATCCCGAAATGGGCGAGCAGATGCAGGAGGGCTTCTATAATGCTTATAAGGAGAGCGGATTCTATCCTGAATGGTCCAGTCCCGGTCACCGCGACTGCATGGTGGGCAACAACTCTGCCTCCGTGGTGGTGGATGCGTATATGAAGGGACTGGTGAAGGAAAATCCGGTGAAGGTCTATGAGAGCCTGCTCACCGCCACTGCCAGTCAGCACCCCAACGTGCCCTCATCGGGACGTGCGGCCTATGAATCGTACAACCGGCTGGGATATGTGCCCTCCGACGAGATAGGACAGAGTGCTGCACGCACACTGGAGTATGCCTACGACGACTGGTGCATCTACCAGATGGGACAGAAGCTGAAACGGCCCAAAAAGGAGTTGGAGGTCTTCAAGAAGAGAAGCCAGAACTACCGTAATATATTCTATGAAAAGTACGGCTTCATGAGCGGACGCGACAGCAAGGGCAACTTCCCCGAGAAGTTCAACCCGTGCGAGTGGTGGGGACCCTTCACCGAGGGCAACAGCTGGCACTGGACGTGGTGTGTGTTCCACGACATCAATGGCCTCATCAGCCTCATGGGGGGCAAGCAGCAGTTCGTCGACAAACTCGATGCCGTTTGGACCACACCGCCTGTGTTCGGCAATGGTGTTGATACCCGCAAGCAGCTCATCCACGAGATGCGCGAGATGCAGGTCATCAACATGGGACAGTATGCCCACGGCAACCAGCCTATTCAGCACATGCCTTATCTCTACTGCTTCGCCGAGCAGCCCTGGAAGACGCAGTACTGGGTACGCCAGATTATGGACCGCCTCTATACACCGGCTCCCGACGGCTACTGCGGCGATGAGGACAACGGACAGACCTCGGCATGGTATGTCATGTCGGCTCTCGGATTCTACAGCGTTTGTCCCGGCACCAACCAGTATGTCATCGGATCGCCTCTCTTCCCCAAGGCAAAGATTCACTTCCCGAATGGAAACACCATGGAGATAGATGCCCAAAACGCCGGGCGCGACAACGTGTATGTCAAGGACATGACACTGAACGGGGCGGCTTATTCCCGCAACTACCTGCTTCACGACGACCTGCAAGCTGGCGGACGCATCGTCTTCCAAATGAGCAGCCAACCTAACAAACAACGTGGTACCGCTCCTGCCGATGCGCCTTACTCCATGTCGTTCTAAACCTTACTCATCGATAACTATAATGAAAAGAAACTTTTTATCTTGTATAGCATTCCTGTCGTTGATGGCGCTGCCGATTGGCATGAGGGCCCAGACTTATCAGGAATGGGATGATGTGAACATCAACAGTATCAACAGAGAGGCTGCCCACACACTGAGCATACCGTTTGCGGATGAGGCTGCTGTGGAAACATCGGCGATGGAAAACTCTCCTTATTTCCTCAGCCTCAACGGCACGTGGAAGTTCCGGTGGGCTGGTACGCCGCAGACAGCTCCTGGCAGCTTCTTTAAAGACGACTACAATGTGTCTAATTGGGATGATATCGATGTGCCCTCCACATGGCAGGTCTATGGCGTGCGCCACGGAAAGAATTGGGACAAACCGCTCTATGTGAACACGTCTTATCCTTTTACATACGACTCCAACACGTGGAGCGTCATGGCCGATCGCCCGTCCGACTGGACCTACAGCGGTTCGATGAAAAACCCCGTGGGTTCCTATCGGCGAGAGTTCACATTGCCCGCCAACTGGGACAACCGTGAGGTCTATGTCCGCTTCAATGGCGCTGGACATGGTTATTATGTCTGGGTGAACGGCCATTTCGTGGGCTATGCCGAGGACAGCTACCTGCCCTCTGACTTCCGTCTTACCGACTATGTGCATGCCGGTACCAATAACATCTCCGTGCGTGTCTTCCGCTTCACCAGCGGCTCTTTCTTGGAGTGTCAGGACTACTGGAGGCTCACGGGCATTATGCGCGACGTGTTCCTCTGGTCGGCACCGAAGACGCGCATCGACGACTACTTCTTCACCACTACCCTCAGTGGCGACAACTCGATAGCCAACAACACCGTTTCCGTCAACGTCAAGGGCGATAACCTTGCACAGGGAACCGTGGAGGTGAAACTGTTGGACGGCAGCACCGTCGTGGCTCAGAAGAGCACCACCGTCACCACGCCGCGCAGGGTGACGCTCAACAACCTGCGGGTCACCAACCCCCGCCTTTGGAACGCTGAGCAGCCGGAGCTCTACACGCTCGTCGTCACACTGAAAAACGGCGACAATGTCATCGATGTCAGAGGCGGAAAGGTGGGCTTGCGGCAGATTTCTGTACGTGCCGACGGGGCTCTGTTGGTGAACGGAAAACGCATCATCTTCCACGGTGTCGACCGTCATGACTTCAGCAACATAGGTGGACGCACCGTGACCTACGAGGAGACGGAACGCGACATCCTGCAGATGAAACGCTTGAACGTCAACGCGGTGCGCACAAGCCATTACCCCGACAATCCCTATTTCTACGACCTCTGCGACAAACACGGCATCTATGTGCTGGCTGAGGCCGACGTGGAGTGCCATGGCAATACATCGCTCAGCAGCAACGAGAAGTTCAAGGCGGCCATGGTGGAGCGCAACGAGCGCCAGGTGCTGTGGCTGCGCAACCATCCCTGCATCTGCCTGTGGTCTTACGGCAACGAGAGTGGCGGCGGCAATAACTTTGAGGCTGTGGAGAATGCCATCAAGGCTTTGGACAAAACGCGACTCACCCACTACGAGGGCAACAGCACCTGGGCTGATGTCACCAGCACCATGTATGGCAACATTCCTTCTATACTCAGTATCGGAGAAAGCCGACTGAACGACTATAACCAGGGCAGGACGGGCATCCGCCCGCATGTGCAGTGCGAGAACACCCATTCCATGGGCAACGCCATGGGCAACCAGCGCGAGTATTACGACCTTTACGAGAAATACCCCGCCTTGGCGGGCGAGTTCGTATGGGACTTTAAGGACCAGGGACTGAGCATTCCCGTGCCGGGGAAACCCGATGAGACCTACTGGGCCTACGGCGGTGACTTTGGCGACAGACCCAACGACGGCAACTTCTGTACCAACGGTGTCGTGTTTGCCGATAACACCTACTCGGCAAAGGCGGTGAACATGAAGAAAATCTACCAGCCCGTGGACTTCGATATGACCGACAGCATCCAGGGCATCGTCACCATACGCAACAAGCAGACCTTTGCTGATGTGAGCCGCTTTGCCTTCTCCTACGATGTGCTGGAAGATGGCATCATCATAAGCAGCGGTACTCTCGACCCCTCCATCGTGGGGGCTGGCAAACAGGTGGTTACGCTCTCGAATCTCCTGCCGGCTGCCGTCAAAGCCGATGCCGACTACTTCGTGCGTTTCCACGTGACGCAGCGCGAGGCCACTGCATGGGCTGAGGCTGGCTACGAGGTGGCAAGCGAGCAGCTGTGCCTGCGCCGCGGCACACGCACCAACATCTACCGCTCTTCCGATGCCGGCGACCTGAGGGTGACCGAGGGCAACACCATCACCGTCGAGGGTGACAATTTCTCCGTAAGCTTCTCCAAATCGTCGGGATTGATGACTTCATACCGCTACGGCGGGAAAAACCTCATCAGCAGCGGACCGCGCTTCAACGCCTTCCGTGTGCCCACCGACAACGATAAGACGCACAGTGGCGACTGGGACGGCATGGGCCTGCGCAACATGAAACCGACGGCTGGCACCTGGCAGATTGAGCAAGTCAACAATGCCGTGGTGCTCACCATCACCAATCAGTACAATGCCACGTCGCCCATCGCTTTCACCGACCAGGTGTCCTACGCTGTCATGCCCGACGGCACCATCAGCGTGACAAGCATCGTCAACCCGTCCGTACCGGGACGCATCCTGCCTAAGATGGGCTACATTCTCGAAATGCCCGGTGGCTACGAGCAGTTTGCCTGGTATGGCCGTGGACCGTGGGATAACTACCGCGACCGTAAGGAAAGCCAGTTCGAGGGATTGTGGCACAGCACCGTAAGCGACCAGTGGACAGGGTTCGTCCTGCCACAGGAGACGGGCAACAAGGAGGATGTGCGGGCCATCGCCCTGACAAACGATGGGGGAGAGGGCCTCATGTTCGTGGCTCCCACCACGATGGCCACCACGGTGGGCCATTGGCGGCCAACGGATATGTACACCGACCGCAACAACCGCAAACGCCATCCTTATGAGGTCAACTTCATCGCGGGCAACGTCGTATGCCTCGACATAGAGAACCGCGCGCTCGGCAATGCCAGCTGCGGCCCCGATGTCCTCTCACAGTATGAGCTGCGCGCCGGACGGAGTACCTTCAACTACCTCATCATGCCGCTCTCGTCGACCCTTACCGACGAGCAGTTCATGGAGAAATCGCGGGTGGCTGCTCCGCAATGTGCACCCGTGGAGGTGATAGCCGAAAGGGGTGTGGTCACACTTCGGTGCGCCACGCCTGATGCTGTCATCCACTACAGCTTGGATGGAAACCCGACGGAACAGGTCTATACGGAACCCATCTCTCTTCCCGGTGGCGGCACCCTGCTCACCTATGCCACACGTGATGGACTGCTGCCTGGCATTAAGAGCGAGACCACGTTGCCGCTCTTCGTCGACAAAAAACTCTGGTCACTCGTCAGCTGCGACAGCGAGCATGGGGGCGACAAGGCCACCAATGCCTTCGACGACGACGTGAACACCATCTGGCACACACAGTATTCCGGCACCGTGCCCAAATGCCCCCACGAGATTGTCGTCGACATGGGCTGCACCTACCGCATTACGGCTTTCCAGTATCAGGGACGCAGCGATGGCAGCAACGGACGCATACGCGAATATTCTCTCTATTTCTCCAACTCTCCCACAAGATGGGGGGCTCCGGCTGCCCAGGGCTCGTTTAGCAATACCTCCGACGAGCAGACGGTGGTGCTTGCCTCACCTGTTGAGGCTCGCTATTTCCGCCTCATCGCACGCTCTGAGGTGAATGGCAACGCATGGACTTCCGCAGCTGAACTGGGTATCACCGCCACTGCTGTGCTGGACAATGTGGATGGCATGTCTTCGTCCATCAACTCTGGCAGCACATACTACATCAAAGAAACGCAATCCGGTCTGTATCTGCACTACAAGAAGCAGGACGACGGCGATTTCTGCCTTGCTCAGAAGAGCGGAGAAGACAGTTCCTTCCGTTTCCTCGTCAACAAGACGCCCAAGTTCACGTCTTTCTACAGCATGAAGGTGAGCGGTGGGTATGTCAGCAAGGGCAATACCAACTGGCGCGCCCAACTTGGCAACGATATCTCGACTGCCGACGGATGGGTGCAGATAGAGGAGGAGGATGACAACGTGTTCCTGCGTGGGGCATGGATGGGAAACACCTACTTCAACTTCGACAGCCGCAACGTAAACTCCATCGTCTATACCGACAAGGCCACACCGGCGCACTTCATCCTTGAAGATGCCAACGGCAACAGCGTAGGCAACGTGATTCTCGACGGGGCTGGAAAGGATGCGTCGTGGTACACGCTCTATGGGACAAGACTCGACGCTGCACCCTCGCAGCCCGGAATCTATATCCATGCCAACCAGAAAAGGGCAGTGGTAAGATAAACTCCGTGCCACCCCTTGCGACAGCTTCCCTCTAAGAGGTCCATTAACAAGAATTTCCGCGAAAAGAAAACGAATTGGCCATTAGTCAATTCGTTTTCTTTTCGCGGAAATGGAATCCAGCAGTATCAGCGGTGTGAAAGGAATCGGGTAAATTGGAACAAATCAATCAACCAGAGTAAGTCTCAGAGTTAATTCTATATTCAAGTTTCGCAAGTTTTGACATTCGCTATAAAAACGGCCTGAAAGGCCAGTAAACTATCAGCCCAGGGCATCGCCCTGGGTATTTGGATGGATGAAAATACGCCCTG
>CAJONT010000174.1 GCA_905235975.1 uncultured Prevotella sp. | reverse complement strand
GCCAATTCGGGCACCACGCCGCCATAGGCACGGTGCACATCTTGCGAGGCAGTCACGTTGCTCAGGAGCACGCCGTTGCGCAGCACGGCAGCCGATGTGTCGTCGCAGCTGCTCTCTATGCCGAGTATGTATATGTTGTTCATAGTTTGTTGTCTGTCAATAGGTGAGTATTTCCACGCCGTGCTCGGTCATCAGGAACGTGTGCTCCCACTGGGCGCTCGGAAGTTCGTCCTCGGATATCACTTCCCATCCGTATTCGTCGTCTTCGTCGATGAACACTCTCCACGACCCCATGTTGATCATGGGCTCGATGGTGAACACCATGCCGGGCACAAGGAGCATGCCTTGGCCGCGGTGCCCGTAGTGTGCCACGTCGGGCAGCTCGTGAAATGCGATTCCCACGCCGTGGCCGCACAGGTCGCGTACCACGCCGTAGTGGTATTTCTGGGCGTGTTTCTGGATGGCATGGCCTATGTCGCCCACGAAACCGTAAGGCTGCGCTGCCTCAGCGCCTATCTCAAGACATTCCTTGGCCACACGCACCAACTGTTCTTTCTCTGGGGTGGTCTTGCCGATGATGAACATACGGGAGGCGTCGGCATAATAGCCGTCGAGGATGGTGGTGAAGTCTACGTTTATGATGTCGCCTTCTTCCAGCACGTCTTCTTCCTTGGGTATGCCGTGGCACACCACCTCGTTGATGCTGGTGCACACGCTCTTGGGGAAACCCTCATAGTTGAGGCAGGCGGGAATGGCACCGTGGCCCACGCAGTAGTCGTGGCATATTTGGTCTATCTCTAAGGTGCTCATGCCGGCATGTATCTGACGGGCCACTTCGTCGAGCACACCGGTGTTCACCACGCCGCTGCGGCGGATGCCCTCTATCTGCTCAGGTGTCTTGATGAGGTCGCGTGTGGGCACCTCCTTGCCTTTGTTCTCCCAGTACATCACGCGCTTGTCCATCTCGGAGAGCGGCTGGCCGGGCAGGGCGTGCCATCTTTTCTTCTTTCTGAAAGTCATTTCCTTGTCGTAATTGTGTGGGGAAACCGCTTCGGACGATTGGCCGTCAACGGTCTTTTAAAGATATTTGTAGATTTCTTTTGTCCAGTCGGCACCGTTCTCGGGGCAGAAGGTGCGCATGCCCATCTGGCTCGCGGCGGCCACGTTGCGCGGTCCGTCGTCCACAAAGAGGGCTTCCTTGGGCCAGATGTCTTCCTCCTTCAACATCTCGTAGAAGAAGTTGGGGTCGGGTTTCATCATCTTGTGCTCGTAGCTCAGCACGAGCGAGTCGAAATAGTAGGAGAGGGGATGTCCCTTGCCGTCGAATTCTTTCGAGAGGGCCCAGTTCATCATGAAGGGGTTGGTGTTGGAGAGCAATACAAGGCGGTAGCCCTCGGCACGCAGCTTGATGAGCAGGTCGAGATTGCGCTGCGGCACTTCCTTGCGGTAGCCGAGCCAGGCATAGAGGCACGACTCGAACGACTGGTGCCGGCCTGTGAGTTTCGAAAGCTGCTGCACGAAGGTGGAGGCAGTAATAAGGCCTCTTTCCAAATCGCCGAAGATGCCCGACTGCGTGTAGGGGTCGAGGTGTTGCTCGGCATCGGCAAGGCCTATCTCTTTGAAGCGGCGCACCGCCTCGTCATGGTCGATGGTGACAACGACGCCACCAAGGTCAAATACAATGGTTTTTATCTCGTTCATAATGTTTCGCTTGGGGTATTGCCGGCTTCCGGCGCTTCGCCGAAGTAGTCGGGCTTCCTGTTTCTCGCTTCTTCTATGCTGAGCAGTGCGTCCTGCTGTTGCCTGTAGCTGTCGCGCAGCCGGTGATAGTCGTCGTCGAGGTGCTGACGGTAGAGGGCGCTTCCCTGCTCGTCGAGTAGGTGGTTGGCGGCGATGGCGTTTTGCGAGGCATCTTTCATCCATACCACGGGACCGCCGTAGACGGGGGCTATCTTCAGTGCCACATGCAGTTCGCTGGTGGTGGCTCCGCCTATCATGACGGGTATGTGGAGCCCGGCGGCATTCAGCTCGCGCACCACGCGCACCATCTCTTCTAAGCTGGGCGTGATGAGGCCGCTCAGGCCGATGAGGTCTACCTGCTCCTCGCGGGCTTTCTTCACGATTTGTGAGGCGGGCACCATGACGCCCATATCGATTACTTCATAGTTGTTGCAGGCCATCACCACCGATACGATGTTCTTGCCTATGTCGTGCACATCGCCTTTCACGGTGGCGAGGAGTATCTTGCCCGCTTTCTTCTTGCCGCTGTCGCCGGAGGCTTCGATGTAGGGCTGCAGTATGCCCACGGCCTGTTTCATGGTGCGGGCGGTCTTCACCACCTGCGGAAGGAACATCTTGCCGCGCCCGAAGAGTTCGCCTACTTGGTTCATCCCTTCCATGAGGGGACCTTCGATGATGCTCACCGGGGTGGGGTAGGTGCGGAGGGCTTCTGCCAGGTCGGCTTCCAACCAGTCGCCCACACCTTTGCGCAGGGCGTATATCAGACGCTGCTCCACGTTTTCGCCGCGCCATTGCTCCGTACCGGGAGCGGTGCCGGCACCGGGCGCCTGCGAGGCGGTTTCTTGATCGGCTTTCAGTGATTCGGCCAACTGCACCAGGCGCTGTGAGGCTCCCGGCGTGCGGTTCAGTATCACGTCTTCTATAATGTGGAGCTGGTCGGTGGGCAGGTCGTTGTAGGCCACTTTGGTGGCGGGGTTTACGATGCCGAAGTCCATGCCGGCCTGTATGGCGTGGTAGAGAAACACGGCGTGCATGGCTTCGCGTATGTAGTTGTTGCCCCTGAAGGCGAATGAGAGGTTGCTCACGCCGCCGCTCACATGGGCACCGGGCAGATGGGTCTTTATCCAAGCGCACGTCTTGATGAAGTCGGCGGCATAGGCGTCATGCTCTTCCATGCCGGTGGCCACAGCCAATATGTTGGGGTCGATGATGATGTCTTGGGGATTCATGCCCGCTTGTTCGGTGAGCAGGGTGTAGGCGCGCTGGGCAATGGCGGTGCGGCGGGCGAAGGTGGTGGCCTGTCCTTCCTCGTCAAAGCACATCACCACCACGGCGGCGCCCATGCGCTTCACCATCTGTGCACGGCGCAGGAAGGATGCCTCGCCTTCTTTCAGCGAGAGGGAGTTGACGATGGATTTGCCCTGCAGGCATTTCAGACCGGCTTCTATCACCTGCCAGTCGGAAGAATCTATCATCACGGGCACACGGGCAATGTCGGGTTCTGCGGCGATGGTGCGCAGGAAGTGCGTCATCTCGGTCTTTGCATCGAGCAGGCCGTCGTCCATGTTGATGTCGAGCACGAGGGCTCCGTCGCTCACCTGGTGACGGGCTATGCTCACGGCTTCGTCGTATTTGCGCTCTTTGATAAGGCGCAGGAACTTGCGCGAGCCGGCCACGTTGCAGCGTTCGCCCACGTTCACGAAAGGACAGTTGGGCGAAAGGGGCAGCAGGTCGAGACCGCTGAGTTGCAGATGGCGGGGTTTGGGGGGTATCTTGCGGGGAGCTTTTCCATGGGCTGCTTCGGCAAAGCGTGCAATGAAGGTGTCGTCGGTGCCGCAGCAGCCGCCGGCAATGTTCACCAGTCCTCGTGTCATCATCTCTTCCACGACGGGGGTCATGGTGTCGGCGGTCTCGTCGTAGCCGCCGAGGGCATTGGGCAGACCGGCATTGGGATACACGGAGACGTAGAAGGGTGCCTTCAGGGCGAGTTCTTCCAAGAAGGGCATCATCTGGCGGGCGCCGAACGAGCAGTTGAGGCCCACGGAGAGGATGGGGTAGCCGTCGACACTGGCCAAGAAGGCATCGAGGGTCTGACCGCTCAGGGTGCGCCCGGCAAGGTCGCTGATGGTCACGGAGAGCATGATGGGCACCTCGCGCCCTGTCTGCTGCATGGCCTCGCGGGCAGCGTCGATGGCTGCCTTGGCATTGAGCGTGTCGAAGATGGTCTCTATGAGTATCGTGTCGACACCGCCTGTCAGGAGGGCTTCCATCTGCTCTGTGTAGGCGGCGTGTATCTCGTCGTAGGTGATGTCGCGGGCAGCGGGGTCGCACACATCGGGACTCATCGAGCAGGCTTTGTTGGTGGGACCCACCGAGCCGCATACGAAGCGGGGATGCGAAGGGGTGCTGTAGGCATCGGCGGCGCGGCGTGCTATACGGGCGCCTTCGAGGGCCATGGCGGCACTCCATTCTTGCAGGTGGTAGTCGGCCTGCGAGATGCGCTGCGCATTGAAGGTGTTGGTGGTGATGAGGTCGGCACCCGCCTCAAGATACAGGCGGTGGATGTCGTAGATAAGGTCGGGGCGTGTAAGGTTGAGCACGTCGTTGTCGCCTTTCAACTGTCCGCACACGTCTCTCAGACGGTCGTCGCGGAAATCGTCCTCGCCAAGGTTGCGGCGTTGAATCATTGTTCCCATCGCTCCGTCGAGCACAAGGATACGCCTGTCGAGAAGTGTGGTGAGCTGGCTGTACACGGTGTCTTAGAAATGTTTTTTCGCTCTGTCCATCTCCCTCCGGTCTTCTTTCTCCTTCAGGGTTTGGCGCTTGTCATACTGATGTTTTCCCTTGGCAAGCGCAATGTCCACTTTCGCGCGCCCGTTGGGGTCGATGAAGATGAGGATGGGGATGATGGTATGGCCCGGTATCTTGCCCGCTTCCTGCAGGTGGCGCAGTTCGCGCTTGTTGAGTAGCAGTTTGCGGTCGCGCTTGGCCTCGTGGTTGCTGTACGAACCGTAGAAGTAGGGTGAAATGTTCATCCCTTTCACCCACATCTCGCCGTTCACCATGTAGCAGTAGGTGTCCACGAGGGAGGCCTTCCCCTGGCGGATAGATTTTATCTCCGTGCCGGTGAGCACGATGCCTGCGGTATAGGTCTCAACGAGAAAGTATTCGAAATTGGCTTTCTTGTTGCGTATCTGTACCGGACTCTTCTTTCTTATCTCTTGCTGTTCTTTATTCATCTTGCTTGTTTGCGATTGTGGCAAACGTCTT
>CAJONT010000173.1 GCA_905235975.1 uncultured Prevotella sp. | reverse complement strand
TGAACCATCTTAGTAAGATACGCGCATTTAAAAATACCGCCATTTTTGGCGGTTGATTTTTTTAAATGAGGGGGCGGAGGGGGCGGAGTAATCAGAGTGGTCGGAGTGATCGGAGTAATCAGAGTAATCGGAGTAATCTGAGTAATCTGAGTAATCTGAGTGATCGGAGTAATCTGAGGGGGCGGAGGATTGGGGGTGATATATAAAAAGGGGGGCTTTGCCCCCCTGGTAGGATTACCTACATTGGTTTTTCTTCGTTTTTGTCCTTGTTCTGCTCCGAAAGGAAATCGTTGACATCTTCCATTTCGTCTTCATCGAACCATTCGGAAAGCTTATCGAGCGCCTTTGTTTTCACTTCCTCGGGTACATCTACCCAGACTTTGTTGATTACATATAGCAGCACGGTAAGGTCGTCGCCGAGACCCATGATGGGAATGGCGTCGGGAATGGCATCGAGGGGACTGATGAGATATCCAAGCGCTCCGATGATGGCAGCTTTGTCTTTGACCGAGACCTCCTTGCTTTGGAGGGTGTAAAAGAGCACGAGGGCTACATAGACGAGCTTGGAGCCTGCTCTTTTGGCCACGCGCGCGATTTTGTCGGTAAAACCTTTCGCGCTGAATCGGTCGGAATAGGACATGAAATCAGGAAGTTCCATAATGATAAATTGATGAAATACAAGGCAAAATTACAAATAATATGAAAATGAACAAAAATTTTCATTATTTTTAGGAAAAATGAACATTCATAATTATTGGAGATTTGGGATATTTGGGTTAATTTTGCACACTATAGGTGCTGCATGCGCAATAAGCACCCAATTATCACGAAAACATTACGACAATGTCATCACGTTACGATCCTGAATACTATGCTGCGTCTGCGCCCGGCATCCTCGACGACATGGAGCACCATGTGCGTGAGGCGATAGCCCAATACAGGGAAGCTGCGGGTTTCCCCCGTTTGTCCGACTATGGTGTGAGCGAAGAAGAGCTTGACGACTATCTATTCGACAAGCAAGCAGTAATAGACAATGTAGACGACCTGAAGAAGAAATACACCACATGGAGTGTGATATTCCTCATCCCGATTGTGATAATGGACTTTTTCGAGGTTAACTTCAAGAATCTGATGATAGGCATAGCAGGCGGTTGCGTGCTCTGCTGCCTCTACTGGGTGCTCATGAAGACGATGAAGTATTTCCGCATGCGTCGCATCCACAATGAAGCGATAGAGCGTTACATCTCCGACGTGCTGGCCTTCAAAGCTCGTGCAGAAGCAGCGCATCAAGATTCTTAAGGTATTCGCTCCTTATTTTTATAATCTCTTTCCACTTCTTTGTGGAGAACTGCTCTATGGGAGTATCCAGTTTCCACGGTCCTAGCGAGTCAAGACGGTCAATCACCCTGCCGAGGGTCATCTTCGAGAGGTCGCAGGCCGGCATATAGGCCGGGTATTCCTTGTCGTCTGACTGAATGACCTCCACCAGCCTTGCCTCCTGGAGGTTTGCCAACAGCTCTGCCACGATGCGGTTAGGCAGTCGTAGTGTTTCCTTTATCTGCATAGACGAGAGCGGTTCCTTTCCGTCGCGGAACTGCTTGCAAATCAAGCTGAGGATGAGGGTAGAAAGGAGGTTCCGGTGCCGCTGGCTTATTCTCACCGTATGCAGGAGGTAGGCCAGGTCTTCGTGGTTTTGGTTGGTGTAGCAGAGCAGTGCGCCCACGAGGATGATGGTCCATGAGATTTGCAGCCACAGCATGAAAAGCGGCAAGGCAGCGAACGAGCCATAGATGGCATTGTAGCTTGACACCCATATCTGCGAATGGATATAGACGAACTGCAGTGCCTGCATGGAGACACCTGCGAGGATGCCGGGCACCACGGCATTGCTCAACTGCACCTTGGTGTTGGGCATGAGCACGTAGAGACAGGTGAACGCCATCGACATAATGACGAACGGCATGAAGTTGATGAACGACCGCATGAGCGGCGCCACATATTCGCCGAGGTCGTTCGACATGGTGGCCAGGAAGATGGAGAGACCCGATGTGAAGACGATGAAAATAGGCACCAGGAAGATGAATGCCACATAGTCGATGAACATTCTGACGGGGGACCTCGACGTCTTGGTGTGCCAGATATTATTGAATGTGACCTCGATGTTGTTGGTCAGCATGACCACCGTCCACACCATGATGACGAGACCCACTCCGAGGATGACTCCCCCTTTGGCATGCACGAGATATGAGTTGACGAAGCCTATGATGGTCTCCGCCACCTGCGGCTGGCTATCGAGCGTATTACGGAACCACACCTCGATGTTCTTAGAAACGCCAAAACCCCTTGCGATGGCAAAGACGACGGCCACGATGGGCACGATGGCGAGCAGTGTGGAATAGGTGAGCGCCGAAGCCTGCGCCATGACTCTTTTTGTGGTGAAGGCATTCGCCGTGAGTATGATGACCTTGAGAATTTTGCATACAAGGTATTTGAAGGGAGTTGTATCCTCCCTTCTCACTGTCCACACGCCATGTCGGCAGAAATGAACCACGCGTTTGAAGAAGCGTGAAATCTTGTTCATTTAAGGTGTGTTCTATTAATTCGGAATAGAAAGAAAAAAGAGGCAGAGCCCCTATAAGCCGGGTTCTGTGGCCTGGCGTCCTCACGGACCTCCAGGCAGCCTGTCATTTATCTACTCCGCAGGTCACCCTACGGCTCCAGCGTTCTACCCTCCACCGTACCGTTGCCGATTTGGACGGGCCGCCCTGTGACGGTGGTATACACGAACTTGCAGTCTCCAGGGAGTACAGCACGGCGATCGCCCGCCGCCTGGTGGTCTCTTACACCACCTTCTCACCCTTACCTGCCGATGCAGGCGGTTGTTTTCTTCTACTCCTTCCTACCGTTGCCAATAGCTTCTACTTTCAGAAGTGGAGTGCCCTATACTGCCCGGACTTTCCTCTTGCGTGGCAAGCCACGCCAGCGACAAGCCGTGGCTCTGTCTCTTTTTGCGGTTTTGCCGAGGTTACTGTATATACGGTACCCTGCGGCATCTCATTTCTGAATGCAAAATTAGACAAAAATTGGGATTTCAGCGCCAGTTGGGCAAAAAATGTTATTTATAAAGACAATCTGTCAGCATTACCGACATAAATTCTGCCATGATGCCATAGTGACAAAGATAAATAAAAGTAAAAAAAAGGGTATTTGTCGCTAAGACACGTTAAGTAGAGGTTTTAGTTTGTTAAAAGAGAAGAAAACTTTGGTTATAATTATGAAGTACTGAAAATTTGGGATTATCTTTGCATTACCAATAAACGACGGAACGGGTAAAATCCGACATCCGCAGAAATGTTTTCAGAGAAAACCCATAAAAAATACAGAAGAAAATGAAAATGAATTCTAATGTGATCAGAACATCGTTGTGTGTTATTGCGATTGCCCTTTCAGCGGGCTCATTCTACACAGTGACCGCTCATCAGCCCTCCACCTCAGAGGTGGCTAACGCAGCAGGCGTACCCGGAGGACAAGTAGACTTAACCTATGCGGCAGAGAAAGCCCTTCCCGCCGTAGTACACATAAAATTTGTGCAGAACTCGAAGGTGACCACCGTCGACGTGCAGAGCGACCCGTTCGGTGACTTCTTCGACCCGTTCGGTTTCTTCGGCAATCCCAACGGCGGCAACCGTCAGCGCCAAGTGCAGACCCCGAAACGCGAGGGAGCCGGTTCAGGTGTCATCATCTCTTCCGACGGCTATATCGTGACCAACAACCACGTGGTGGAAGGCGCCGATGAGCTTACGGTGACGCTCAACGACAACCGTGAGTTCTCCGCCCGCATCATCGGTTTGGACAAGAATACCGACCTTGCCCTTATCAAGGTGAACGGCAAGGACCTCCCCACCCTTCCCATCGGCGACTCAGAGAAGCTGAAGGTAGGCGAATGGGTGATTGCCGTTGGCAACCCCTTCAACCTCAATTCTACCGTGACAGCCGGTATTGTCAGTGCCAAGGCCCGTTCGCTCTATGCCAATGGTGTGGAATCGTTCATCCAGACCGATGCTGCCATCAATGCCGGCAACTCCGGCGGCGCCCTTGTGAACACGCAGGGCGAGCTGGTGGGCATCAATGCCATGCTCTACTCCCAGACCGGCAGTTACAGCGGCTATGGTTTCGCCATTCCCACCACCATTATGAATAAGGTGGTGAACGACCTGAAGGAGTATGGCACCGTGCAGCGCGCCGTGCTTGCCATCCAAGGTCAGGACGTGCACAACTACATCGATGCCCAGAAGGCGAAGGGCAATGAGGTGGACCTCGGCACCAACGACGGTGTGTATATTGCCAAGGTAGAGGAAGGCGGCGCCGGTGAGGAAGCCGGTCTTCAGGAAGGCGACGTGATTACCAACATCGACAACCGCAAGGTGACGAAGATGGCCGAGCTCCAGGAGTTCCTTGCCAGCAAGCGTCCCGGTGACAAGGTGAAGGTGACCTATCTGCGCAAGAAGGCCAAGCACGAGAAGACGGTGACCTTAAAGAACGCCCAGGGCAACACCTCCGTGGTGAAGAACGCCGACCTCGACGTGCTCGGTGCCACCTTCAAGGAAGTGACCGACACCCAGAAGAAAGACTTGAACATCAACTACGGTCTTGAAGTGATGAAGGTGAGCGACGGAGCCTTCAAGGAAGCCGGCATCGCCAAGGGCTTTATCATCCAGCGTGCCAACGAGCAGGCAGTGAAGAGTGTGGAAGACCTTGAGAAGGTGGTGAAAGACGCCTCGACGAGCAAGGAGCCCGTGGTTTATATCCAGGGTCTGTATCCCACCGGCAAGAAGAAATACTTTGCTGTGACACTCAGCGAGTAATCCGCAAGGTCGCACATGGGCGTAATGTAAAGAATTACGCATCAAAGAACCAACTTTTCTAAACGAGCAGCAAACAAATTCGGATTTTTTTCGGATTTGTTTGTTGTTTTTGTAAGAAAAGTAGTACTTTTGCAAATGTTATAACAGAATCCGTCATGAGACAACTTAAAATCACGAAATCGATAACCAATCGAGAGAGCGCTTCTTTGGACAAATATCTGCAAGAGATAGGTCATGAGGAACTTATCTCCGTAGAAGAGGAAGTGGAATTGGCTCAGCGCATTAGGAAAGGCGACCGTGCCGCCCTTGAGAAGTTGACAAAAGCCAATCTGCGCTTTGTCGTGTCCGTGGCGAAACAATACCAGAACCAGGGACTCAGCCTTCCCGACCTTATCAACGAAGGCAACCTTGGCCTGATTAAGGCAGCCGAGAAATTCGACGAGACACGCGGCTTTAAGTTCATCTCCTATGCGGTGTGGTGGATTCGCCAGAGCATTCTCCAGGCCATCGCCGAGCAGAGCCGCATCGTGCGCCTCCCCTTGAACCAGGTTGGTTCTGTGAACAAGATAAACCGTGAGGTGAACCGTTTTGAGCAGGAGCATGAGCGTCGTCCGAGCATCGACGAGATAGCCGACAAGGTGGATCTTCCCGAGGACAAGATAGAAGATGCGCTCAAGGTGAACACCCGTCACATCTCCGTGGATGCCCCGTTTACCGACGGCGAGGAGAACAGTCTGCTCGACGTTCTTCCCAATCAGGACTCCCCTATGGCCGACAATGCTTTGGTAGCCGAGTCGCTGCGTGATGAGATAAACCGTGCGTTGCAGACGTTGAACGAACGTGAGCGTAACATCATAGAAGCCTTTTTCGGCATCAACCAGCCCGAGATGACCCTCGAAGAGATCGGCGACAAGTTCGGTCTCACGCGTGAGCGTGTCCGTCAGATCAAGGAGAAGGCGATTCGCCGTTTACGTCACAACACAAAGAATAAGCTACTCAAGACCTACTTAGGTCAGTAAAGGGTGCCTTTGTTAGCAGTCTTTATCACTAAGGAAAAGAGAACAGATGAGAATCAGAAAGATTTTACTGGCTTCGGCATTGTTGCTGTTGTTCACTACCGGCGTGTCGGCGAAGTCACGCTGTCTTCCCATATATGCTTTCGGTGTGTCGGCATCGTTCAGCGACAGTCTTGTCTATTTTACCGATATACAGATTATAGACAGTGCGTGGATAGACGAGAAGACACATTTTCTGGCAAAACGAAGTGAATACTCCAACCAGCTCCGCACCTATTTCTATACTCGCGGAGAGGGAAGCCGCACCTGTATCTTCAGTTATGCGACCTCAGAGAAGAAGATACTGAAGAAATACAACCGCATACGCAAGAAGTTCACTTACAAGAAGAAAAAGCAGCGCAGCGAGTACGACATCCGCAACCTTGACAGCAGCGACTTCCGCTTTGAGCTTGTCAGGATAGACGCAAGTGATCTCAACAATGCGACAGTAGACAAGAAAACGCACAAAGCCCACAAGAAGGCTGAGAAAGTGCGTGAGAAACAAGCGAAGAAGGCCAGTAAGCACTCCAAGAAGCCATCGGGCGAAAAGCCTGTCATAGAGACAGAAGAGGGTAACGAATTGCCCGCCCTTCCTCCCCGCTCATAAACACAGTAACCACATCAACCCAATTAATGAATACAGAGACCCGTTACTATCAGCTTGCAGACCTGCAGTTTAAGATAGAATTCAAAGATACTACCAAGAACAACAGCAATCTGCTTCCCTCGATGGAGCCTTTTGCTATAGACGCGCCAACCCAAGACCTGTTGTTTGAAATGACAGTCGACGACACGTTGCGCGTGATAGACAAGTCGCGCCGTGATCGCATCCGCGACTTCGACACAGGCAACGGCGGCACCATTGTAGACACCATCGACGGAGACAAGGGCTACCAGCTTGTGGTGAGCGACCTCAGCAAGAATCAGTGCAGCATGCTTCAGACCAACAAGAATTTCTCGGTGTGTCACGTAGCGTTGAACGGCAATTACGACATGCGTAAATTCGGTCTCACCAATGTGATTATGATGGCCTACGCCTATTCATCCTGTTATTACGACACGGTGATGGTGCATGCCTCTGTGGTACGCCACAAGGGCTACGGCTATGCCTTCTGTGCCCCCAGCGGCACCGGCAAGTCGACACAGGTGAGCAACTGGCTTCGCTACGTGCCCGACTGCGACCTGATGAACGACGACAATCCCGTGATTCGTGTGATAGACGGCAAGCCCTATATATACGGCACCCCCTGGAGCGGCAAGACCCCCTGCTACCGTGCCATCAAGGCACCATTGGGAGCTCTTACGCGCATAGACCAGGCGCCGAAGAATGAGGTGGAAAAACTTGGTCCCATCGAGGCCTTCACCTCGACGGTACCCTCGTGTACGAACATGCGTTGGGACCATGAGATATTCGACCACATCTGCAAAACCGTGACCAAGTTGGTGGAGACGACGGGTATCTACATCCTGCACTGTCTTCCCGACCGCGAGTCGGCCATTGTATGCTGCGACCACATTGCCGTTGTAAAATAGTGATTCAATATGAATAAGAGAACCTACGCCTCTCCTACGAAACGGAAAGAATTTGAGAACAGCCAACTGTTCCCCTTCCTCATCAGCGAGATAGAGGCCGGGCACACCATCAATCTGGGGCTTCGCGGCAACAGCATGCGTCCGTTTTTGGAGAGCGACCGCGACGTGGCGCTTCTTACGAAGCCAGTAGCCCCCCGTGTGGGCTTGCCTGTGTTGGCGGAGGTGAGTCCGGGGCGTTATGTAATGCACCGCATTGTGAAGATAGACGGCGAGCACCTTACGCTTCGCGGCGACGGCAACTACCATTGTGAGGAATGCAAGGTGAGCGATATACGCACCGGTGTGGCCGGTTTCTACCGTAAGGGTCGCAAGAAGATGGATCCAGTGGACGGTTGGAAGTGGCGCACCTACTCATGGTGTTGGACGCACACGCCGCTGAAACTGCGCATGTATATGCTGTCGTTCTACCGCCGTTTCTGGTTAAAGAAATTCAAACCAATATAATAATATGAAAGTAAGAAAAGGATTAGTACTGCGTGAGGTATGCGGTGAGCAGATACTCGTGGCAGAAGGAAAAGAGAACATCGATTTCACGAACATCGTCAGCATGAACGAAACGGCTGCCTTCCTTTGGAAGGAAATCGAGAAGATGGAAAGTTTCGATGCCGACACCATGGCTCAGTTACTGGTTGAGAACTACCAGATAGACGAGGAGACTCCCTTGTCGTTGGAGCAGGCTAAAGATGATTCAGCCACATTGTTAGAGGCTTGGTTAGAAGCCGGCGTCGTGGAGGAATAAAGACCCATAAAAAAGAGTGAGGGTGTGCCAGAAGTCAAGATTTTGACTTTTGACACACCCTTGATTTTTGAGATTTGTATAGAGGGCAAAAACATTGGTTTATAGTGCTTTTGCCCTTACAGGGCGTTTTCCTTCCATCCATATACCCAGGGCGTTGCCCTGGGCTGGCAGCAT
>CAJONT010000172.1 GCA_905235975.1 uncultured Prevotella sp. | reverse complement strand
CTTCGAACGGTGCATCTTGGTGAGCGGTGACATCTCCACGGGGTAGTCGGTGATGAAGGTGGGCTGGATGAAATTGCCCTCGCAGAACTCGCCGAAGAGTTCGTCGATGAGCTTGCCCTTGCCCATGGTCTCGTCCACATCCATGCCTTTCGACAGACAGAAGGCGCGTATCTCTTCCTCGCTCTTGCCGTCGCAGTCGAAACCGGTCTGCTCCTTGATGGCATCGAGAATGGGCAGGCGGCGGTAGGGTGCCTTGAACGACACGATGCGGCCGTCTATTTCGCGCTCCGGCTTGCCGTTCACGGCTATGCAGATGGTCTCTAAGAGATGTTCGGTGAACGACATCATCCAGTTGTAGTCCTTATACTGCACATACAGTTCCATGCAGGTGAACTCGGGGTTGTGGTTGCGGTCCATGCCCTCGTTGCGGAAGTTCTTGCCAATTTCGTACACACCCTCAAAACCGCCCACGATGAGGCGCTTCAGGTAGAGCTCGGTGGCTATGCGCATGTACATGTCCTGGTCGAGCGCGTTGAAGTGGGTGATGAACGGGCGTGCGCTGGCTCCTCCGGCAATCATCTGCAGGGTAGGGGTCTCCACCTCGGTGTAGCCGGCCTCGTCGAGCACGCGGCGCATGGTGCGTATCACGGTGGCGCGCTGCAGGAAAGTCTCCTTCACGCCCTCGTTCACTACGAGGTCTACATAGCGCTGGCGGTAGCGCAGCTCAGGGTCGTCGAACTTGTCGTAGGCCACGCCGTCCTTGTACTTCACGATGGGCAGTGGCTTCAGGCTCTTCGAGAGCAGCGTCAGCTCCTGTGCATGGACGCTGACCTCGCCTGTCTCCGTGCGGAACACGAAGCCCTTCACGCCGATGAAGTCGCCAATGTCGAGCAGCTTCTTGAACACCGTGTTGTAGAGGTCTTTGTTCTCGCCTGGGCAGATGTCATCGCGCTTGAAGTAGACCTGTATGCGCCCCTTCGAGTCTTGCAGCTTCACGAAGGAGGCCTTGCCCATAATGTTGCGGCTCATCATGCGGCCGGCGATGCTCACTTGGCGGGGCGTTTCCTCGCCGTCGCGGAAATTGTCCACGATGTCGGTGGAAAAGGCGTTTGTCTCGTATTCTTCGGCAGGGTAGGGGTTGATGCCGAGGCGGCGCAACTCCTCCAGACTTTGTCTTCTGCCAATCTCTTGTTCGCTGAGTTCTAAGATATTCATGTGTTTACTTTCTGTGCGGGTCGGGGCGCAGCTGCTCGCTATGGGGCTGTGTGCGTCCGACTGACGTGTAAATTCGTTAGAGTGTGCAAATTTACAAATTTATTTCCGTATTTTATACGATTCGGCCGAATTTTGTCTTTCTGCCTGTGTTATTCCGCCATTTTCCCTCTCCACAGCCTCTCGCCCCTGATGAAGAGCGGTTGCGGCAGGTTGTCGGTGAAGAGCTGCCCCGTGCCCAGTCCTTGCGGCAGGCGGATGTGCGGACCGTAGAGGTGGGCGGCCCACTGGGCGACGGCATTGAGGCCTATATTGCTCTCCAAGGCACTCGTCATCCATGAGCCGATGCCTCTCTCTGCGGCCAACCTTATCCACTGCTCCGTGCCCTGCATGCCGCCGTGGAGCGAGGGCTTCAGGATGATGTAGGCGGGATGTATGGCATCGAGCAGTTTCTCCTTGGCTGTCAGGTCGTTGACGCCAATCAGTTCCTCGTCGAGGGCGATGGGGATGGGCGACTCGCGGCACAGCGCCGCCATGGCGGCGGTTTGTCCCTGGGGGATGGGTTGCTCGATGGAGTGGATGGCATAGGGGGCTATCTGTTCCAGTTTTCGCAGGGCGTGGTCGCGGAAGGCACCGTTGGCATCGAGCCGCAGCTCAAGGGTCTTGCTGTCGAACCGCTCGCGGATATGCTTGATGAGGGCCAGTTCGTCGTCGAAGTCGATGGCACCCACCTTGAGTTTGAGGCAGCTGAAGCCAGCCCGCAGTTTCTGCTCTATGCGCGAGGCCATCTCCTCGCGCGCCCCCATCCATATCAGTCCGTTGATGGGGATGCCTTCCTCTCCGCGCGCAAAGGGGGTGTCGAAGAGGAGGCCGTCGCTGCTTTCGAGGTCGCGCACCGCTGTCTCCAAGCCGAAGAGCATCGAGGGGTAGGGGCGCAGTGCCTCATAGGGTATCGCGCCCTCCCGGCAGTAGCGGTCGCAGAGGCGGCGCAGTGTCGCTTCGTAGTCGGGCAGGTCGTCGCAGCTCAGTTTGGGCAGCGGGGCGCACTCGCCTATGCCCTGACGCCCCGGGAGGGCATCGTCGGTCAGGGTGAGCAGCCATATCTGGCGGGTGAGGTACACGCCGCGCGAAGTGCCCGCAGGCTCCTTGAAATGCAGCCGGCGGGATGTGATGGTGATGTGTCGCATCGGTAGGGTGTGTAAGGGTGTTACGGCAACTTGGGGTACTTGTCGAAGTCGGGCTTCCGCTTCTCCAAGAAGGCTTTACCGCCCTCTTGCGCTTCGTCGAGGAAGTAGTAGAGCATGGTGCAGTCGCCGGCAAGCTGCTGTATGCCGGCCTGGCCGTCGAGTTCGGCGTTCAGTCCGGCCTTTATCATGCGCAGGGCGAGGGGGCTGCGCTCCATCATGGTCTCTGCCCACTCCACGCACTCGTCTTCGAGGCGCTCAAGGGGCACCACCTTGTTCACCATGCCCATGCGCTCGGCTTCGGCGGCTGTGTACTGCCTGCACAGAAACCATATCTCACGGGCCTTCTTCTGGCCTACGATGCGTGCCAGGTAGGAGGAGCCGAATCCGGCATCGAAACTGCCCACCTTGGGACCTGTCTGTCCGAAGATGGCGTTCTCGCTGGCTATGGTGAGGTCGCACACCAAGTGCAGCACATGGCCGCCGCCGATGGCATAGCCGTTCACCATGGCTATCACGGGCTTGGGCAGGCGGCGTATCTGCATCTGTACGTCGAGCACGCTCAGACGCGGCACACCGGCATCGTCTACATAGCCGCCGCGCCCCTTCACGTGCATGTCGCCGCCGGAGCAGAAGGCCTTGTCGCCCGCACCGGTGAGCAGCACCACTCTGATGCGCTCTGCCTCACGGCAGTAGGCAAAAGCCTGTGAGAGTTCGAGGGTGGTCTTCGGGGTGAAGGCGTTGCGGTAACGTGGCCGGTTGATGGTAATCTTGGCTATGCCGTGATATTCTTCGAACAGGATTTCTTCGAAGTCGGTACGCGGAGTCTCGTGGCCGGGCGACGGCTGACCCGTCGGGGTGTCGTAGATGCGGATGGGTGTCCAGTTTCTTTCCATAGTTGTGTGTATTAAGGCCGCTGCGGCAAGAGTTTGCCGGCGGTAGGTTTTCGGTGTGTAAAGGTAGCCTTTTTCGTGCGCCTTTCAAAGGGAAATGCAAAAAAAGTGGCGAGAACCGATGTGTTTCGGATTATTTCACTACCTTTACACAAAATTAAGACCTATGAAAAGACAGATATTATTATTGGTGGTGCTGGCAGTGATGCTGCCCGCCACGGTACAGGCGCAACAGCTCAGCCGCAATGAGGAGAATTACTGGAAGGTGAAGCTGCAGCATGAATGGAAAGAGGAGGTGGCCGAACGCTACCGCTCTGTGTGGGAAAACCGCAAACTGACCATCGACGGACATACCATGCCCTTCCATGTGCAGGTGTTCGGCGAGAAACCTGACGACGGCTATAGCCTCTATATCTCGCTCCACGGCGGCGGCAGTGCGCCTGCTGAGGTCAACGACCAGCAGTGGGAGAACCAGAAATACCTCTACCGTCCCGACAAGGCTGTTTACATCGCGCCGCGTGCGCCTTACGACGACTGGGACATGTGGTTCAAGCCCGGTCTTGACGACTTCTATCACACCTTGATTGAAATGGCGGTGGTCTTCGCCGACGTAAACCCCGACAAAGTGTATTTGATGGGATATTCGGCGGGCGGCGACGGCGTGTGGCGCATGGCACCGCGCATGGCCGACTCATGGGCGGCTGCCTCGATGATGGCGGGACATCCTGGCGATGTGCGGTTGGAAAACCTGCGCAACACACCCTTTATGATATGGTGCGGCGCCCTCGATAAGGCCTATAACCGCAATGAGGAGGACCGCCTGCGCGGACTGCAGATGGATTCGCTGCAGCAGGCCGATCCAGCAGGGTATGTGCACGAGACGCATATCGTGAAGAAAAAGGCTCACTGGATGGACAGGGTCGACACCGTGGCGGTGGCATGGATGGCGCAGTATCGCCGCAATCCCTATCCTGAGCGTATCGTCTGGCGGCAGGAGGAGGTGACGCATCCCTATTTCTACTGGCTTGAAGCTCCTGCCAATGAGCTGCAGCGGGGCAAGACCGTCCGGGTGGAGCGACATGGCAATGTGGTGGACATCGATACCTGCGACTACTCCACCCTGACCCTCTATTTCAACGATGAGATGCTCGATCTCGACAAGGAGGTCAGCATCCGCTACCAGGGCCAGACTGTGTTTAATGGGCTCCTGCCTCGCTTCAGGAACACCCTCGACACCACCCTTCACCAGCGTGGCGACCTAAGCTACACTTTCAGCGCCTCGTATATCTTCAAAAAATAGAGGTTTTAGCCCCCTCAAGCGACATAAAAAGCACCCTCTGCCTCTACTTGTCGCAAATGTCGTTTCGTGTCGCAACAGAAAACTTCGGAAACGTGGAAAATGTTTGTATGCAGGTGAATATCGTCATATCTTTGCATCAGAAAAAAACAAATATTCACCTCAAAACTCCACGATTATGAAAATTAAAAATTATATCAACAGCTTAGAAGACAAATTGATTTCAATGTTTGATAAATTTGTGACAGAAGGATACGACAAGCAAGAATTCGATGAATACGACTTCAACCCGTACAAATTCGACTTCGACAACAACTGGCAGGATTATCCCTACGCTTGGTAGCCCACTTTTCATCTCGCTTTTAATGAAACACAAAAAAAGTGACTGAGAAATCAGTCACTTTTTTTGTGTGGAGCTGGTGGGATTCGAACCCACGTCCAAACGAGGAAACCATACGCTTTCTACATGCTTATTCCAGACTTTGGTTTTCGTGCT
>CAJONT010000171.1 GCA_905235975.1 uncultured Prevotella sp. | reverse complement strand
GTGAGGGATTCAAACCCCCGATACCCGAAAGGGGTATACCGGATTTCGAGTCCAGCGCGATCGATCACTCTGCCAACCTTCCCTGAATTCGGACGCAAAGGTAATACTATTTTTTCAAAAACCAAAAGAAAAGCAGAAAATATTACTGAAAAGAGAGTTTTTCGAGGCGGGAACGCAATTGTGCTGCCATTGAACGCCGTATGGCGAGCGTAATGCGGCACGTATTGTCGTACTGCTGCGACACGATGCGCGGTGCCAACTCCTTCACCACCCTCATCACATCGTTGAGCATGACATAGGGAAAATCATACTCCACCAGTTCCTCCACCTGCCGTACCTCTGTCTGGCAATGGGCGATGGCATCGGCCGCCGCTGTGCGGTATGCCACGATAAGCCCCCCTGTGCCGAGATTCACACCACCATAGTATCTTACCACCACCACAAGGATGTCGGTGAGCCCGGCACTGTTTATCTGACCGAGGATGGGCTTTCCTGCCGTGGAACTCGGCTCACCGTCATCGTTGGCACGGAAGTCGGTGCGGGCTGCCCCCAGCATATAGGCATAGCACACATGGCGTGCATCATAGTATTTCTTGCGATAAGCATCGAGCAAATCCTTCACCTGCTGCAGGGTTTCCACATGATGGGCGAAGGCGAGGAACTTACTCCGTTTCTCGGTGTAATATCCCTCGCCTACGGTTTGTGTGACAGTGATATACTCGTCGGTCGTCATGAAAGTTTGTGTATCACGAGTCCGGAACGCAGTTTCGGTTCAAACCACGTGGCTTTGGGCGGCATGATGTTGCCGCTGTCGGCGATGTCCATAATCTGCTGCATGGAGACGGGATAGAGGGCCAGCGCCATCTTCATCTCACCATTGTCCACGCGGCGTTTCAGTTCACCCAGGCCGCGCAGTCCACCCACGAAGTCGATACGCTTGGAGCCGCGCAGGTCTTTGATACCCAGCACTTCGTCGAGAATGAGGCGGCTGGAGATGTCTACATCGAGCACGCCAATGGGGTCCTGCTCATTGAAAGTGCCGGGAAGGGCGGTGAGGCGGTACCAGTGACTTTCGAGATAGAGGGAGAACTCGTGCAGCTGCTGCGGCTTGTAGATGTCGGTGCCCATGTCTTCTACCTTGAAATTCTTGCCTATGGCTGCCAACAGTTCAGACGGGGTGAGGCCGTTGAGGTCTCTCACCACACGGTTGTAGTCGAGGATGGTGAGTTGTGAAGCCTGGAAGCAGACAGCCATGAAATAATTGTACTCCTCGTCGCCTTTGTGATTGGGATTCAGGCGCTGCTTCTCTGCACCCACGAGAGCGGCTGCTGCCGAGCGGTGATGGCCGTCGGCAATATAGAGATTGGGCATGGCGGCAAAGGCCTCGGTCACAGTGCGCATGTCGTCGGCATCGCTGATAACCCAGAACTGATGGCGGAAGCCGTCGATGGGAGCGATGAAATCGTAGACCGGTTCGGTGGCGGCATACCTGCGGATGAGAGCGTCGAGCGTGGCATTGTCGGGGTAGGCGAAGAACACCGGCTCGATGTTGGCGTCATTCACACGCACATGCTTCATCCTGTCTTCTTCCTTGTCGCGACGGGTGAGTTCGTGCTTCTTAATCACACCGTTCATATAGTCGTTGACAGCGGCAGCCACGACAAGTCCGTACTGGGTCTTGCCGTTCATGGTCTGGGCATAGATGTAGTAGTGGTCGTCGGTGTCTTGCACGAGCCATCCATTGTCTTGAAAGCGCTGGAAGTTGCGTGCAGCCTGCTCGTAGACACGGGGGTCGTACTCGCTGGTGCCCGGTTCGAAATCGATTTCTGGTTTGATGATGTGATAGAGGCTCATTTCGTTGTCGCCAGCCTCTGCACGTGCCTCTTCGGAGTCGAGCACATCATAGGGTCGCGACTCTATCCGTTCCACCAGCTCTTTAGGCGGACGAATGCCCTTGAAAGGTTTTATGATTGCCATAGAAAAGTATGTAAGGTTAGAAAGGTTAGAAAGCCCCCAGCGAATCTTCTTCACTGGGGGCGATATGGGGTATTACCACTTGCTGTTCACCTGGAAACGTGTGCATCCGTCGGCGAAGAAAGCATTGATTTGCTTAGCGGCGGCTATGCCGGCATTGATGTTGGCCTCTGCCGTCTGGGCACCCATCTTCTTGGGTGTGCTGAAGTAGCGTCCCTCGAATGCTGCAAACTCAGCATCGGCATCGGGCTTGATGTCGGTGACATATTTCAGGTCGGTACGCTCGGCCAGGAGCTTGAGCAGTCCCGGTTCGTCGATCACCTCCTTGCGGGCGGTGTTCACCAGGATGGCACCCTTCTTCATCGACCCCACGAGGTCGTAGCCGATGCTCTGGCGGGTTTCGGCGGTGGCGGGGATATGCAGGCTCACCACATCGCAGGTCTTGAAGAGTTCCTGCTGCGAGGCCACGGCCGTCACGCCCTGTGCCTCGATGGCCTCTGCAGGGCAGTAGGCATCATAGGCATACACATCCATTCCGAAGCCTTTTGCCACGCGTGCCACATTGCGGCCCACATTGCCGAAGGCGAGCAGTCCGAGCCGCTTGCCCATGAGCTCGCTTCCCGACTTGCCGTTGTAGAAATTGCGCACGGCGAAAACCAGCAGTCCCATCACCAGTTCTGCCACGGCATTGGCATTCTGTCCGGGGGTGTTCTCAGCCACCACTTTGTGTGCCGTAGCGGCCTCAAGGTCGATGTTGTCGAAGCCTGCACCTGCACGCACCACAATCTTCAGTTTTCCGGCGGCGTCGAGCACTTCGGCATCGACTTTGTCGGAACGGATAATCATGGCGTCGGCATCGGCCACTGCTTCTAAGAGCTGTGCCTTGTCGGTATATTTCTCCAGCAGGACGAGTTCATGTCCGGCCTGTTCCACTTCCTTGCGAATACCCTCGACGGCAGCTGCGGCGAAGGGTTTCTCTGTAGCTACAAGAATTTTCATTTTTTCTGCCGGTATTAATGTGTGCTCTCAAACTCTTTCATGCAGTCGACGAGTGCCTGTACGCCCTCCATGGTCTGTGCGTTGTAGCAGCTGGCACGGAAGCCGCCCACGGAGCGGTGACCCTTGATGCCGACCATGCCTTTTGAGGTAGCGAACTCGAAGAAAGGTTTCTCCAGTTCCTTGTATTCGTCGTTCATCACGAAGCAGATGTTCATGAGCGAGCGGTCTTCTTCGACCACAGTGCCGCGGAACAGCTTGTTGCGGTCTATTTCGCCATAGAGCAGGTCGGCGCGATCGTGTGCCAACTTGTCCATTGCCTCAAGTCCACCCTGACCCTTGAGCCAGCGCAGTGTCTCGAGTGCGCAGTAGATAGGCACCACGGGCGGTGTGTTGAACATGGAGCCTTTATCCACATGGGTGCGGTAGTCGAGCATGGTGGGGATGGTGCGCGGGGCACGACCCAGTTTGTCGTCCTTTACGATGACGAGGGTGACACCTGCCATGGCGAGGTTCTTCTGTGCACCGGCATAGATGCAGTCGTATTTCGACACATCGACGGGGCGGCTGAAGATATCCGACGACATGTCGGCAATGAGGCGCACGTTGACGTCGAGGTCCTTTCGAATCTCCGTACCGTAGATGGTGTTGTTGGTCGTGATATGCAGATAGTCGACATCGTCGGGGCAAGTCCATCCCTTGGGGATGAAGGTATAGTTGGCATCGGCAGAAGAAGCCACCTCAACCACCTCGCCGAAGAGTTTGGCCTCTTTCATGGCTTTCTTGGCCCAGGTGCCTGTGTTGAGATAAGCAGCCTTCTTGATAAGGAAGTTGTAGGGAACCATACAGAACTCGAGAGAGGCACCTCCACCAAGGAAGATGACAGAATAGCCCTCGGGAATGTGCATCAGTTCCTTGATTAATGCCACTGCCTCGTCGACGACAGGCTGGAAGTCTTTTGCACGATGGCTGATTTCGGCCAGAGAGAGGCCACTACCGTTGAAGTCTAAGATTTGATTGGCCGTGTTTTCAATCACCTCACGCGGGAGGATGGACGGGCCAGCATTGAAATTGTACTTCTTCATCTGTTTTATATCTTATAAAATGTCGTGTTGTCAGATAGTAAAGGGTGTTCTATTAATACACCTTGCCCTCGAACAGAAGACAAGAATCGCCTCGACATAATTAACAGAACCCACCATAAAATTTCTGTTTGAAATACGGTTGCGAAGTTACACTGAATTTTTGGTATATCCAAATAAAAGTGCGTTTAATTCCTCCTTTTATCGCTATGTCGCAAGATGTTGCAGCGCAACAATCATTTCTCCTGCCCGAGGGGCTCCACCACGGTACGCAGTCCCTTTATTTTTCCGTTCCCTGCGAGCCGCAGCACCTGTTTCTGCTTATCGCGTGCCACCGCCACATAGGTGTAGCGTTCGTAGACATCGATACGTCCTATTTCAGCGGCGGTGATGGAAGCCGTCTTGCAGAGGAAGCCCACCACATCGCCACGGCTTATCTTGTCTTTGCGACCACGCCCGATATAGAGTGTGCACATGCGCGGCTGCGGCACCGGAGGCAGTTCGGCCGGCATCTCAAAGTCATCATGCGCCGTTTCCACATACGCAGGCAGTTCTTCCTCCGGCCCGAGCAGGAAGAAGGTATTGCCCTCTGCCTGCCACCTGGCGGTACGCCCTACCCTATGCACATACTCGTCGGCACCCAAAGGCAGGTGATAGTGTACGATATTTTCCGTATCCGGTATGTCGAGGCCACGGGAGCCAAGGTCGGTAGACACCAGCACATTGACCGAGGCGTTACGAAAGCGGTACAACGCCGCCTCACGCTGTTCCTGGTCGAGTCCGCCATGGTAGAGCGACACGGAGAATCCCTGTGCGCTCAAGTAGGCTGCGGTACGCTCCACGCTGTCGCGGTAGTTAAGGAACACGATGCTGCTCTTCTCGCCGAAGCATCGCAGCAGCGCGGCGAGAGTGGCGAGTTTGTCTTTGTCAGGACTTTTCACCACATAGGTGCTCACCCTTGGCGACACGTTGTTCGCTTCGTCAAGGTACTTCAGGCGTGTGGTGTAGCGCAGGTTGACGAAACGCGGTATGTCCTCGGCGTCGGTGGCAGAGAGCAGCACCCGTCTCTTCACAGCCTTGAGTGCCGACACCGCCTTCAGCATCTCGGGCTGGAATCCCATGGCGAGGCACTTGTCGAACTCGTCGATGACGAGCCAGGTGATGCTATAGGGCGATATATTTTCCTTGGCCAGATGGTCGTTCAAGCGTCCCGGAGTGGCAAAGAGCACATGCGGTTTGAGGGACCGCATCTGCCTGTGCTCGTCCATGGCCGGCCGGCCGCCATATACCGCCATGCCGCGGATGCCGCATCGCATGTCGGCGAGCACGGAAGCCGACTGCAGAGCCAGCTCGCGTCCCGGCACGATGACGACAGCCTGCACCTGTTCCGATTGCGGGTCGAGGCGCTGTACGAGCGGCAGCAGATAAGCAAGCGTCTTTCCGCTGCCTGTGGGCGACAGCACCACGACATCGTTATGGGTGTGCAGTATCTTGTCGGCCACTTCCTCCTGCATGGCATTGAGCCGTTCGATGTGCAGGCGTGAGAATATCTGATTGAGGTCCATTCTTGTCAATAGTGTTGGATGTTAGAATCATTTCGCTGTCAGTTCTTGCCCTGCATCTCCTGCCGTATGCGGTCTATGTCGTCGAACTGGGGACCCATGTTGAGGTTCAGGTAGAGGGTGTAGAGCACCGGCACCCACTTGGACTTCTGGTCGGGAGCCAGTTCTCTGTATCTTTCCATATAGGGCAGACTCTTGCGGTAAAGTTCTCTCACCTCATTCCGCAGCTTTCGCGAGGACTGGCGCGAGGGTCTTCCTCCCCCGTCGGCTGCCACTGCCTTGTTGAAGTAGGCCAGGCCCATGTTGCAGTAGGCATCGGGCATGGTGTCGTTGAGTGCGAGCAGACGTTGTGTAATGTCGATACATCCGTCGTTGTCGCCCTGGTTGAGCAGCAGGGTGCCCTTGGCGAAGAGCGCCATTTGGTTGAGGCTGTCCACCTCCAGCATTCTGTCGACCACGGTCATGGCAGAGTCGGTTTGACTGATACAGTTGTAATAGTCCATGAGACGCGGGAAGAAGAATGTATGCGTAGGCGTATGCTGGAAGCCCCGCTCCAACATGGCAGCATAGGTGAGGGTGTCGTTCCTCCACATGCTGGCTTCTGCCAGGTATTGTGTGATATAGTCGATGTGTAGCGTGTCGCGCTCAGCCATCTCTTGGTATTTGAACACCTTGGGCACGTCTTTCTGCTTATAGGCCGCATACATGGCCCAATAGGCAGCCTGCGGCATGAGCGTGTCGTTAAGGGCATACTGATAATCGGAGAAGAGCGGCTGCCGTGCGCAGTCTATATAAGTGTCGTAGAATTGCCAAGCCTTGGAAAAATTCTGTCGTCGCAGGAAGAATGTACCGGCGCTGTACAGGTTGCGCCGATAGGTGTTGAGGTAGGAAGCGTGACGCGACCGGTATTTTATCTTGACTTTTCCTTTTTGGTTGGGTGTAGCTTCCACACTGTCGAAGGCCTCAAGGATGGTAAACATCTTTGCGGCCGTATTGAAGAGAGCAGCCGTATCGTAAGTCTGTTTGAGATACAGTTTCTCATTGCCCTGCTCATACTGTTTGCGTACGGCTTCGAACAGGGTGAGCCATATAATTTCGTTGCTGCGATTGGCCGAATCGTTCAGCAGGTCGCTCATCATTTTCTCAGCTTTGTCGAGGTCCCTACCACTTTTCACATAAGTGCGTGCCTGTGAAATCACTTTCTTCTGCGCGTGTGAGAGCAGGGGAAAGCAAAGTGTTATCGTGAAAACAATGAGCAATCTTTTCA
Source organism: uncultured Prevotella sp. (assembly GCA_905235975.1). Lineage (GTDB taxonomy): Bacteria > Bacteroidota > Bacteroidia > Bacteroidales > Bacteroidaceae > Prevotella. The sequence goes on along the minus strand of CAJONT010000171.1, from coordinate 5,176 downwards.
TTCTGTCTGTAATATTTTGTAAGTGCCCTATGGGCTTCGGCGAAAAAGCAGGGGGAGGGACTCCCCTCCCCCTTTAAAACCTGAGAGGTATGGGTATTAGTTGCCGCCGTTGGCCAATTTCTCAGCCTCCTTGGTGCGAGCATCGTCGGCACCAAAGAGCTGATAATAGCTACGGTAGAGGGGATATGCCCAGCGCGTTGTGGCCTGGTCGGGGTCAAGCCTCTTAGCCTTCTCAAGCACATCCTTTGCTTCCTCGTAGAGCGGACGAATCTGATCCATAGCAGCCTGCGACACGCGTCCGGACTTGCCGGCAGCATTGTTTTCGGCTTCCGTGCCACGGTCCAAGAGGCAAGCACCGAGGAACGTAAGAATCTGGGCATTGTCGGGCTGAGTCTTCAGTGCATTCTTGAAGCAGTCGATGGCATTCTTGAGGTCCTGAGCAATCATGTAGTTCTGTCCTCTGACGGCCCACACTGTGAAGTTGTCGGGATCCAAGGCCAGTTTCTTGTCGAAAACTGCGTTCAATTCATCGGTCATGTTCAAGTTGGCTAACATGCCTACGAGCGTACCGTACACCACCTCGTTGGAAGGATCTGCAGCATACTGATCCTGAAGGTTCTTGACGTAATTGAGTGAGTCTTGACGGGTCTTGAGGCCCTCCTGCACTACCGCCAGTTTCAGGTTATTGGCATCCTTGGCCTTTTCGGGGTCTTTGCTTGCGATGTCGGCATAACGTCCGCAGTTTTCGATGTCATGGTTCTGATAGGCGAACACAGCGGCATAGTAGGCGATGTTGGTGAGGTTGTCGTCGGGTGTCTTCTCTGCCAGTTCCTTGAAGAGGGGCTCTCCGTAGGAATCGACATAGGTGCCGAGATATTTCTCAGCCTTTCTGAGGTCGCCCTTGTCCTGATACCATATACCGCCATTGATGAGATGGCTGCGAAGAGCGAAGAGGCGGTCTTGGTTACCCTTGTGGAACTTGGGAGCCACCTTGCCCTTCTCGTTGGGCATCACATCATACTTCTCACATTCCTTTGCAGCTGCGAAGGCCTGTGTGAGCGAAGTGTAGAAAGAGAGCGTGTCATAAGGAGCCACCTTACCCTGGCCGAGTTGCTGAGCCATGTCGTTGGTGTTGATAATGTTCAGTTCCTTGTTCACGCCCTGCATGGCGAGGTCAACAAGTTTGTTGTAGGCTTTAGCCTTCTCAGCATCGCTGGCAAGAGAATTCAGGCTTGACTTGATCAGGCTCTCAGCCTCGGCATAAGAGCCAGCCTTCATGATTTTCTTGAGGGCTTCGCTATCGCCGGCCCAAGTGGTTGAGGCAACAAATGCCATCAACACGAGTAACATCATTTTTTTCATAATCAATTCAATTAATTAAGGTTTGTCGTTGTTATCTGTTGTAATATGGTTCTATTCCTCCTCCGGCGCATCAGGCATTTCATCCTGCAGTGCGTCGTCGGCATCGTTCAAGTCGTCGTCGAGTTCCTCCACCACGTCGAGTTCCTCCAGTTCGTCAAGATTCTCCAGTTCGTCGGGCTTTTCATCACCGCTGGGCACGTCGGCCACAGAGTCGCGACGGATTTCTTCGCTCTTCTTGGCCCACTCGGCCTTGCTTTCCTGCTCCACGGCAGCCTCAAGTTCGGAGCTCATCACCTTGCACACGCTGGCAATCACATCGTTCTTCTTGGTAAGGTTAATGAGTTTCACGCCCTGTGTGGCACGTCCCATGATACGGCACTCGGCCACAGAGAGGCGTATGGTGATGCCGCTGCGGTTGATAATCATGAGGTCGTTGTGGTCGGTGACATTCTTGATGGCCACGAGCAGTCCGGTCTTCTCGGTGATGTTGAGCGTCTTTACGCCCTTTCCGGAGCGGTTGGTCTTGCGGTAGTCTTCCACCTGTGAGCGTTTGCCGAATCCGTTCTCGCTCACCACCATGATGGTTTCCTTCTCGGCATCGTTGACCACTACCATGCCCACCACTTCGTCGTTTTCGTCGTCGAGACGCATTGCACGCACGCCGGTGGTCACACGTCCCATGTTTCTCACGGCACTCTCGTCGAAGCGTACGGCCCTACCGTTTCGGTTGGCCACAATCAGTTCGTTTCTGCCGTTGGTGAGCCTTACGTCGACCACCTCGTCGCCTTCCAGGATATTGATGGCAATCACGCCGTTGGTGCGCGGTCGGCTGTAATAGCGCAGGCATGTCTTCTTGACGAGTCCCTTCTTGGTGGCGAACACCACGTAATGGTTGTCGACGAAGTCGGGATCGTCGAGTCCGCGCAGTCTCAGGAAAGCATTCACCGAGTCGTCGGGATCGATGTTGAGCAGGTTCTGTATAGCGCGTCCTTTGGAGTCTTTGGCTCCTTCGGGAATCTCATAGCACTTGAGCCAGTAGCAGCGTCCCTTCCTGGTGAAGATGAGCATGGTGTTGTGCATCGTGGCGGGATAGATGAACTCTGTGAAGTCCTGTTCCCTCACTTTGGCGCCCTTGCTGCCCACACCGCCGCGTGCCTGCTCCTTGAAGTCGCTGAGCGGGGTGCGCTTGATGTAGCCAAGGTGACTTACGGTGACCACGACGGGGTCGTTGGGATAGAAGTCTTCGGGGTTGAACTCTTCGGAGGAGAACTTTATCTCTGTGCGGCGGGCGTCGCCATATTTCTCCTTTACCTCCTGCAGTTCGTCTTTCATCACTTTCTTGCAGAGCTCGGGGTCGTCGAGGATAGACTGCAGATAGGCAATGAGTTTCTCCAGTTCGTCGTATTCGGCATGCAGTTGGTCCATACGCAGTCCGGTGAGCTGCGAGAGGCGCATGTCGACGATGGCCTTCGACTGTTTCTCGTCGAGGTTGAAGCGGCTTTCGAGATTGCGCTGAGCCTCAGAGGGAGTCTTCGATGCCCGTATGATGTGCACCACCTCATCGATATTGTCGCATGCGATGATGAGTCCTTCCAGGATATGTGCTCGTTCCTGAGCCTTACGGAGGTCGTGCTTGGTGCGGCGGATGGTGACATCATGCCTGTGCTCCACGAAATATTGCACACACTCCTTGAGCGTGAGCAGGCGCGGTCTGCCTTTGACGAGTGCAATGCAATTGACTGAGAATGAGCTTTGGAGAGCCGTCATCTTGAACAGTTTGTTGAGGATGACATTGGCATTGGCGTCTTTCTTCACATCCACCACGATGCGCATGCCCTGGCGTCCCGACTCGTCGTTCACATTGGAGATGCCCTCGAGCTTGCCCTCCTTGACCAAGTCGGCGATATACTCGATGAGCTGCTGCTTGTTTACGCCATAGGGAATCTCGGTGACCACAATCTTGTCGTGCGACTCGGCGCTTTCGATTTCGGCCTTGGCACGGATGACGATTCGTCCACGTCCCGTCTCATAGGCATCTTTCACGCCCTGTATACCATAGATATAGGCACCTGTGGGGAAATCGGGCGCCTTGATATGCTCCATGAGCCCTTCGGTGTCGATGTCGGGATTGTCGATGTAGGCACAACAGCCGTCGATCACCTCGCCGAGGTTGTGGGTAGGTATATTGGTAGCCATACCCACGGCAATGCCGTTGCCACCGTTGACAAGGAGGTTGGGTATTTTGGTAGGCATGACAGCCGGTTCGGTGAGCGAGTCGTCGAAGTTGTTCACCATGTCGACCGTGTCTTTCTCCAGGTCGTCCATGATATGCTCACCCATTTTGTCGAGTCGGCACTCGGTGTAACGCATGGCAGCGGGTGAGTCGCCGTCGACGGAGCCGAAGTTACCCTGTCCGTCGACGAGGGTATAGCGCATGTTCCAGTCCTGAGCCATTCTCACGAGTGCGCCGTAGACAGAGCTGTCGCCGTGGGGGTGGTATTTACCGAGCACCTCTCCCACCACGCGTGCGCATTTCTTATAGGGTTTGTCACTTGTATTGCCGATACCCTTCATACCATACAGTATACGGCGGTGAACAGGTTTGAAACCGTCGCGCACATCAGGGAGGGCACGTGCCACGATTACCGACATGGAATAGTCGATATACGACTTTTTCATCTCCTCCTCGATGTTGATTTTAACGATTCGGTCCTGATCGAAAGTTTGATTTTCGTCCATTTAAATGAGTTGGTTGTTGATTGGTTCGATGTAGGCATAATCGCCGTAGAGGCCGTTTATTTGCGTTCTGACGTGTTTTTGCCCTTTTTCAAGGTTCAAAATTACAACAAAAAAACGACCCTTGAAAGTATTCGGGCGAAATTGTGGGAAAAATTAAATATTATTAGTGGAAAGGAGAGTCTATCTCCTGTTGTGTGCCGCTCTTCTCACGGCGTTTTTATGGAACTTCTCCTCGGCCGCGATGACGTCGAAGAGTTTGCTGGCCGATATAATGGTGAGGAAGCGTGTATGGTAGTTCATTTGCACCTGTTTCATCTCCACTTCCAGTTGGTCCATCTGTGCTATCACCTCTTTGCATCCCTTTTCGTCGCAGGGTTTGAACTGTTTGAGTTTCCGTTCCTTGTCGAAGAGGCCTCTCATTTCTTTTTTCATCTCATCGTACAAGGGGAACAGGGCTGCCGCCTCGGAGGGTGTGAGGCAAGCCTCGACCGTGATAAACTGCTCCATGTCGGCCTTGAACTTGGCAGGGTCGAAGTGGGGTCTTGGTCTGCCCTGCGCGGCCACAGTCAGTGTCGCGAGGAACAAGAGTAGTGTGATGACAGTTTTTTTCACGATTTCTTCAGTTTATTCGGCAGAGAGATAAGCGTAGAGGTCTTCCTGGTCGAGCATCATATAGTCGGCCATCTCATCCAGGTTTTCATCGGCAGAGGTCATTGCTGTTTGGCTCGGCATGACGGCATGGTTTGGCATCACGCCACTGCCATTCCTGTCGGCCAGCAAGAATGCGCCGAGCCCGATGCCGATAGTGGCGAGGCTCACGGCGGCCCATCTGAGCCATGGGCGCATGATGGTTTTTCGAGCACGCGGCTGTACGGTGTGGACTTCATCGGGGATGTTTTCCATCACACGGGCTGCCAGTGTGTCGAAATAGCCATCAGGCACACGGAAGGGCGACTGCTTGTCGTCCCACCGATTCAGGCTGGTGTTATCTATCTCTTTCATGTGATTCTTTTCTATAATGTAGACGGTTTATTTTCCGAAGAGTTTAATCGTCCATAAAAAAATTCTTTTGTTG
>CAJONT010000170.1 GCA_905235975.1 uncultured Prevotella sp. | reverse complement strand
CGAGGGCAAAGTGTAAGTTTCAGAAGGCGTGTAGCGGGCTACACAACTGATGAGACTTGACGCTTTGCACTGAATAAAAGCAAAAAGCGACCGAAACGAAACCGATGGAATACTGCTTTTGAAATTTTTCATAATTAATAGAACACACCTAATACATTCCATTGTCCATGTGAAGGGAAAATCGTAACTTTGCAGCATGAAAGAAAATTATCTCGACAAGCGCATCGCCGTGTTGCTCTCCGGTGGCGTCGACAGCAGTGTGGTGGTTTACGAATTGGTGAGGCAAGGGCTTCACCCCGACTGCTTCTATATCAAGATAGGGCCTGAGGAGGAAGAAGAGTGGGACTGCTCTTCGGAAGAGGACCTTGAGATGGCAACCGCCGTGGCGGCACGCTACGGTTGCCGCCTGCAGGTGATAGACTGCCACCATGAGTACTGGGACGAGGTGACGCGCTACACGATGGACAAGGTGCGCGCCGGTTTCACGCCGAATCCCGACGTGATGTGCAACCGGCTCATCAAGTTCGGTGCCTTCGACAAGAAAGCGGGGCACGACTACGACCTCATTGCCACCGGCCACTATGCGCAGACCGAGATAATAGACGGCGAAAAATGGCTCTGCACCAGTCCCGACCCCGTGAAAGACCAGACCGACTTTTTGGCGCAGATACACCAGTGGCAACTCAAGAAAGCGCTCTTCCCCATCGGCCACATGATGAAGGAAGAGGTGCGTGCCATCGCCGAACGCGAGCACCTGGTGAATGCGCGGCGCAAAGACTCACAGGGCATCTGCTTCTTGGGAAAGGTGAACTACAACGACTACATACGTCGTTACTTAGGTGAGAATCCCGGCGATGTGGTGGAGCAAGAAACAGGAACGGTCATCGGCCAGCACAAGGGACTCTGGTTCCACACCATCGGCCAGCGCAAGGGGCTGGGCTTCGGAGGCGGACCATGGTATGCCGTGCGCAAGGATGTGGCGCGCAACATCCTCTATGTGAGCCACGGCTTTGAACCGCTGTCGGCTTACAAGGATGTGTTCCGCATCCACGACTTCCACTTCCTCACCCGTCCTGTGGAGATGAACGATGTGACCTTCAAGATACGACATACGCCCGAGTTCCATCATGCGAAACTCGAGCGTATATCCAACGGCTGTTATGTCGTGAGGTCGGAGCACCTCATTCAGGGCGTGGCACCTGGGCAGTTCTGCGTGGTCTATGACAGCGACCACCACCGCTGCTTCGGTTCGGCAGAGATTGCCCCCTCAGCCGATGTCGAATCCTGACACGCTATTCGTTCTTCTGACCCACCGTAATCTGGTGGTCCACAAGCGTGATGCTGGGATGTTCCGCCACATATTTCTCTATTTCGCCGGCCTTCACCACCTGTCCCATCTCTTCTGGCTTGAAGGTATGGGCACTCGTCTCCTTCTCGTAGTAGTAATACTCGTAGGTGTAGGTGAGGTCCTTGTCGGTGGCGAGCAGTGCCTTCTGTGCAGGGTCGGAGGTGTCGAAGGTGGTGCGTTTGGCCTTGGCCGTCACACGGTACTTGAAGCGGTTGTACTGCCCGTCCACTTTGTCCTCTTCACTCCACTTGTCTTCTGTCAGCGTCACCGTACGCGCTTGCCCGTCGGCAGTAAGGTATTCGATGGTCACATCGTATAGCTGCAGCCATCCCGTTCCTAAGTCGAGATTGTATGTCACCTTTGTCCAGTCGGGACGCTCAATTCCGTCGTCGTCGCTGCACGCCACAGCGAGACAGACCATGATGAGCAGTACGGTCCACTGCAGTCCTTTTTTCATTATCTTCATTACTAGCGGGTTTTGTTAGATTTTCTTTAGTGTGGCTTGCAGACCGCGCCATACGTCCAAGGCAGCGGCCATGTTGGGCACCACCACGTCGGCGCCCTCATTTGCCAGCATCTCGTCGGGCAGTGTGCCCGTGTTCACGGCGATGGTGAAGATTTTAGCGGCTACGGAGGCACGCACGCCGAGCGGTGCGTTTTCCACCACGATAGCCTCGCAGGGGACGGCGCCCACTTTCTCCAAGCCGCGCAGGTAAGGCATGGGGTGGGGCTTGCCGATGGTCACGTCGAAACTGGTCACCATGCGCGCTTTGCTCACCAGTCCCTTGAAGTCGCTCTCCAAGGCATCGAGCAGCGTAGGCTGTCCGCTTCCCGTCACCACGCCGATGGTCATGCCGTCGCGGTGCAGCGCCTCCATGAGTGCATGCACGCCGGGCATCACCGAAGCCTTGCCTTGGGCGGCATAGGCGGCTGTCTTGACCGCGTAGATACGGTGTGCCTCCTCATCGGTGAGGATACGCCCCTTCCGCTCCTTGAAGAGCAGTTGTATTGTCTCCACACCGCGCATGCCTTCGTAGAGGTAGGCCTCGTGGCCCGTCATGGGGAGGTCGAACTGCTGCATGGCCGTGGTCCAGGCAATGGCATGACGGGGCATAGAGTCGTAGAGCACCCCGTCCATATCGAAGAGCACGGCCTTCGGTGCAAACACCTCATGGCCGTGCTTTTCCTTGAATCTTTGTATAATCGCGCTGTAGTCGGCCATTTACTGTTCTTTGGCCAGACGTTCCTTGATGGCTTTGCTGTCGGCTTCGTAGCCGGGCTTGTCGAGCAGGGCGAACATGTTCTTCTTGTATGCCTCCACACCGGGCTGGTTGAACGGGTTCACACCCAGCACGTTGCCGCTGATGCCGCAGGCTATCTCGAAGAAGTAGATGAGCTGTCCGATGTAGTACTCGTTGAGCACGGGCACCGAGATGCGGAT
>CAJONT010000169.1 GCA_905235975.1 uncultured Prevotella sp. | reverse complement strand
GTTCAGAATCCACGTTCCCCGGATGAGCGAGTCAGATAGATTTACTCCGCAACGGATTTGAATCCGTTGCGGAGTTTTTTTATGTCATCTGCACAGAAAGAAAAATATTTTGTGTACTTTTGCCAGATGTAAAAACACATACCGACACCCAACCATGACAACACGACTACATTCCCTCCGTTTCCTCGCCAGCATGACAATGGCCTGCTGCATCTGTCTCCCCACCACGGCACAGAAAAAACTGCCCTACCGCGACGCCACCCTTCCCATAGCGCAACGCGTGAGCGACCTGCTCTCACGCATGACGACAGAAGAGAAAGTGGGGCAGCTGCGGTGCACCCTGGCCTGGGACTACTATGAGATAGACGGCAACAAGGTGCGACCTTCGGAGAAATTCAAGAAAGACATCGCCGAGGGACAGATAGGCATGCTCTGGGGCACCTACCGCGCCGATCCCTGGACGCGGAAATCGCTCGAAAACGGACTCAACCCCGAGTTGGCGGCGAAGGCCGGCAATGCCCTGCAGCAATATGTGCTTGAGCACACCCGCTTGGGCATCCCCCTCTTCCTGGCCGAGGAAGCTCCCCACGGCCACATGGCCATCGGCACCACCGTGTTTCCCACCGGCTTAGGCATGGCCGCCACCTGGAACACGGAGCTGACGGAGCATGTAGGCCGTGTGATAGGCAAGGAGGTACGCCTGCAGGGCGGCCACATCAGCTATGGTCCCGTGCTCGACCTGTCGCGCGACCCGCGGTGGTCGCGTGTGGAGGAGTCGATGGGCGAAGACCCCACCCTCTCCGGCGAGATGGGTGCCGCCATGGTGCGCGGCTTGGGCGGCGGCCGTCTGTCGGAACCCTACACCACACTGTCTACACTGAAGCATTTCATCGGCTACGGCACCACCGAGGGCGGCCAGAACGGTGCCCCCACCTTCGTCGGGGCGCGCGAGCTGCAGGAGCAGTTCCTCCCCCCATTCAGGAAAGCCATCCATGCCGGTGCCCTCTCTGTGATGACCTCTTACAACAGCCTTGACGGCATTCCCAGCACCTGCGACAGCCATTTCCTGACCGACCTGCTGCGCAAGGAGTGGCAGTTCAGGGGATTCGTCGTGTCCGACCTGTACAGCATCGACGGCATCTGGCAGACCCACCATGTGGCAGCCACCCGCCGTGAAGCCGGTGAGATGGCGCTCAAGGCCGGCGTGGATGTGGACTTGGGTGCACTGGCCTTCGCCGAATTGGGCAAGTCGCTCGAAGAGGGAAAAATCACGCAAGCTGCGTTGGACAGCGCCGTGGCTCATGTGCTGCGCCTAAAGTTTGAGATGGGGCTCTTTGAGCATCCATACGCCGACCCGAAAGCCGCCCGCACCCAGGTGCGGAGTGCCGAGCACAAAGCCGCCGCCCTCGATGCAGCCCGTGCCTGCATCACCCTGCTGAAAAATGCCGACGGCATCCTGCCCTTGCGCAAGGACCTCCGCGTGGCGGTGATCGGTCCCAACGCCGACAATGTGTACAACCAGCTCGGCGACTACACCTCGCCGCAGGAAGAAGGCAATGTGAAGACCATCCTCGACGGCATCCGCAGCAAACTGCCCGCCGACCGGGTGACCTATGTGAAAGGGTGCGCCGTGCGCGACACCACAGAGACCGACATCGCCGCCGCCATGTCAGCCCTGCGGAAGGCCGACGTGGGCGTGGTGTGCGTAGGCGGTTCCAGTGCTCGCGACTTCAAGACGAGTTACAAAGAGACAGGAGCCGCCGTGACCGACGCCAAGACAGTGAGCGACATGGACTGCGGCGAAGGCTTCGACCGCTCCACCCTCGACCTGCTCGGCGACCAGCAGAAGCTGCTGGAAGCCCTTCATGCCACAGGCAAGCCCCTCGTGGTGGTGTACATCGAAGGACGTCCGCTGCTCAAGAACTGGGCGGCAGAAAATGCCGCTGCCCTCCTCACCGCCTACTATCCCGGTCAGGAAGGCGGCACAGCCATCGCCGACGTGCTGTTCGGCGACTACAACCCTGCCGGCCGTCTGCCCATCTCCGTGCCCCGCAGCGTGGGACAACTGCCCGTCTACTACAATAAAAAAGCGCCCCTTCCCCACGACTATGTGGACATCAGTGCGAAGCCCCTCTACCCCTTCGGCTTCGGCCTCAGCTACACCCATTTCAGCTACGCCAACCTGCGTGCCGAAGCCGCCAAAGAAGCCGCCAAAGACGACCCCTTCGGCATCGCCTACGAGGTGACGGTGGAGGTGACCAACGACGGAGCGTACGACGGCGAAGAAGTGGTACAGCTGTACCTGCACGACGAGGTGGCCTCAACCTCGCAGCCGCTGAAGCAGCTCAAGCACTTCGCCCGCGTCTTCATCCCCAAGGGCGAGACCCGCACCGTGACATTCCACCTGACCGGTGAAGACCTCAGCATCGTGGGACGCGACATGAAACGTGTGGTGGAACCCGGCGTGTTCCACCTCATGGCAGGTGCCTCGTCGGACGACATCCGACAGGAGTGCACAATCGAGATTTAGCCGCTAAGGCTGGAGGATTATTCAGCTGCTAATGCTGGAGGAAGGTGAACCACACCCATGCCAAGGCGGCTATCACGAGGAGTGTGATAACGCTCTTGATGAGGCAGCTGGCTACTTTCCTTATGAGGAAGATGACCACGCACAGCAGCACAATGCAGAACGCATAGTAAAGGATGTTCTCGTTGCTCAACATAATATACTACTTTGAAAACATTTTGCGGAAGGAGGTGGGAATGGGAGTGGTAAACTCCATGGGCTCACCCGTGACGGGGTGATAGAAACAGAGCATGAAGGCATGGAGGCAGAGGCGGTGCAGCGGGTCGTCGCCATTGCCGTATTTCTCGTCGCCGCACACAGGATGTCCCATGTCGGCAGAGTGGACGCGAATCTGGTTCTTGCGTCCTGTCTCCAATTTGAACTCCACGAGTGAGTGTTCGGTGGTGCGTGCCAGCGTGTGGAAATGGGTAACGGCATATTTCCCTCCGTTGTCGACGGGTGACGAATAGGTGAAGTAAGCCTTGTTGTCCTTGAGCCAGTTGGCCACGGTGCCGCCCTCTTCGACCACCTCGCCCGACACGACGGCCACATACCTGCGGTCGAAGACGATGTCGTGCCAGTTGTGCTCGAACACCTGCTCGGTATCCAGATCCTTGGCATAGACCATGAGGCCGCTGGTGTCGCGGTCGAGTCTGTGCACCACGTGTGCGCGGCATTTCTGCCGTGTCTGTGCGAAATACTTGTCGAGCACGGCCTTCACGTTGAGTGAGGAGTGCCCTGCAGCCATGGAGAGGATGCCCACTTCTTTCTCCACCACGACGAGGAAGCGGTCTTCATACACAATCTTCACATAGCGGCTCTTGAAGCTGTCGTTGCGTTTTGTCTTGCTCACCGCCACCTTCATGCCGGGTTTGAGGAGGTAGTCGAACTGTGTCACCACCTTGCCGTCCACCTTTATGCCTCTTCCCTGCAGCGTGGCCTTGATCTTGGACCTGCTCTGCCCTTGTATCGTCGCGAGAAGGTATTCGAGCAACGGTTTTTCCTCTTTCACCTCGTAATGGGTATATTCCCCCACTTTCTGACTGCTAATCTTTTTCATGGTGCAAAGGTACATAAAAAGCCCAATTTATAAGCCTGTAAGATAAAGAAATTCACTTTTCTCAAGTTTTGCCAGACCGATACAGGCCTCAGTGGTGAAATCTATATTCAAGTTTCGCATGTTTTGATATTCGTTATAAAAACGGCCTGAAAGGCCAATGAACTGTCAGCCCAGGGCATCGCCCTGGGTATTTGGATGGATGAAAATACGCCCTGAAAGGG
>CAJONT010000168.1 GCA_905235975.1 uncultured Prevotella sp. | reverse complement strand
TACAAGGGCGGTGTGCGTGCCGACGGCAAGGAGATTGTGCCCAACGACGACCAGAAAATCATGGACCTGCTGAAGGAGCTGTGGGCCACCGGCGACACGCAGAAGGTGACCGACGGTGTGCTGGGTGCCGACTGGATATGGGGTGAGGACCTGCACGGCGTAGCCGGCCTGGCCGAGCTGGTGAAGAAAGACCTCGACCTGATTCAGGAGAAGGGTATGCTCGAAGCAGTGAAAACAATTCTCTAACCATAACATACTTTGCAAGGGCGTCTCGCGTGATGCGAGGCGTCTTTTTTTTATCAAACAAAATTTGGCTTTTCACTTGCTTATTCGTACCTTTGCACTGGAATAATAAATATTCGATATGAATGCACTTATAGGACTGGCAGTATTTGTGGCAGTGGCACTCGTGGGATGGGGCCTTGCAGAACTCAAGGCTAAAAGCATCCACTATCACCATAATGACGAAGAGATAGAAAGCGAGAAGAAAAACGCCGTGCCCGCCGACCGTGAAATGAACATCAGTGACGTGATTGAAAACATCAGCGCAAAAGGCTTCAAGACGCTCTGAGCACGCATTTTCATCACCTCTGCAGCTTGCCTCGCCCTTGGCGGAGTAAGCAAGAAGGAAAAAGGCAGCAACCCAGACAGGATGTGGGTTGCTGCCTTTTTTGGTGCAGCGCGGCGTGGTCGCGCTGCTGAGGCGAAAATTCCGACCTTTAATCACAGTCATCCTGCCGGTTCAGGATGGCGGCGGCAAGTGTCGCCATGCGGCGGGCGACCGCATCGGTGAGGGCGGGCGGCAAGTCGATATGCCCCGTGTCGTCGGTCTGCGGCATGGGCAGGTAACTGGCCTGCAGCACCGTATCGGCACTGCAGCGGCAAGAGAAGAACTGCAGACACGGTCCCATCGCCGAGGGCACGACGACTGCCACGGGGCGCTCCGGGCATCCCCCCACCCCACTGAACGCACTATGCTGCAAGGCATATTGCCTACTGTCGGGCGCGATGAAGCGAGCCGGCCGGCTCCATCCCTTCATCTGAAAGGAGAGGATGCGGAGGAAGTCGGCGGGCAGCACGATGCTGCCCCACCACTTCTCCGTGACCCAGTGCCACGCGATAGGCTCGCAGAGCGGTTTGCCTGCTCCCACATCGAGGATGGAAGCCTCGCAGAGCGTCTCGCGAACCGCCTGCGGGAGGCGTCCCCGCAGTATGCGATCCACGGTGAGCGTATTGCCGCAGGCGAAGCCCACGGGGTTGAGGTCGAGGAGCACGCGAGCCTCCTCGATGAGGTCGTCGACACGGCAGTTCATTCTATCGTCATGATGATGTGGTGTTTCTGTGCCGCCTCATAGATTTGTTCGGCGGTGCGCAGGCGGGTGCGCGACATGCCGAAGCGTGATGCCAAGTACTCCTTGGCATCCGCCAGACAGTAGAAAGACATCTTCTCTTCAGCGGGCGGCGGCGCCGTTTCCTGCTCGGGTTCGGGCGCTGCCTCCGGCAGTATGGTGATCTGCCGTCCGAACTTCGGATGGCTCTCTATGGCCTGCTGCACGTCGGCATCGTCGGTGGTGAAGAAGCTGCTGCCGAGCGTCATGGACACGAAGCGTATGTGGCAATGCCTGCCCTTGACCTGCACATTGATGCTGATGTCGGTTCTTGCTTGGTACGTCTTCGACATGGTGTGCAATTAGTTGGCGGGAGCCAGGCGCAGGCGAGCGTGCGCCTTGGCATAGCGCAGGTAAAGACAACTTATCTCCTGTATCACCACGGCATCGGTGTTGCGCACGCCCGCCTTCTTCAGGTCGAGGATGTTACGGCTCCAGCTGAGGTGCGTCTTCTTGGTGAGGAACTCAGGGTCGAGGGCGAAGGCATAGTCGCTCATGCCGTTCAGGTCGAAGAGTTCGTCGTGCATGGCAAGGATTTCACCGAAGTCGGTCTCCCAGCTCTTGAACTTGAGGTTCCACACCTCTACGGTGTCCTTGAGGCGGAACTTGTCGGAATTGATTTTGGAGAGTGCGGAGAGGAAATCGCTGCCGCAGAGCAGCACCTTGCGCTTGTTGCCGATGCCGGTGCCCACGAAGAGGTCGCGTGAGATGTCGACGAGGTCCTCGTCGGTGATGACGGTGGTTCGCTTCGTGCTGTTGTAAGCCCCCACCTCAAGGTCTTTGCCGGCCTGCCACCAGATGCCCTTGGTGAACCACTGTGCCATGCCGTCTTTGGTGGTGTGCTTTATCATGCCCATGTCGCCGAAGAGGAAGCTGTTCTCCATCGCGAGGCGCATGTCGTAGATGCTGTCTTCCTCGAGGTCGGAGAAGCCCCAGTTCACCTCCTTGGCAGCAATCTTGTCGAGCGTGGACTGTTCAATCTGCGCCATGAAGTTCTGGCAGAACTGTTTTTCCGACGTGGGCAGGTTGTTGAAGCGTCCCGTCTGCACATCGAGTTCGCCGCAGCTCTTGCCCATCCTGATGAGCACGGTGCCGGCGGGGATGGCCGGAATGCCGATGTTCTGTCCCCCCACCTTGGCTCCGTTCACGGCAAAGACGATGGGCTGTCCCTCGCTCGTCCTGCCGCAGACGCAGAGCACGAGGTCGGGTGTGTTGTCTGCTTCCTGTTCGTAGTTGTTGCCCTTGTAGTCGTTCAGCGCCTTCACGCCCACCACGCGGATGGTGTCGTCGAGGGTGAAGATGTCGGGGTCGGTGACGACGAGTGCCGCACTGGTGCCAGTGGAGGCCTGAAATGCCGTACGCAGCGTGGTCTTCACGGGGCGTGTACCCACGCTGTAGTATTTCACCTCGAAGGAGTCACACTTCTGTGCCGTGGCATAGCGGGAGATTTGGTCGATGGGGGTGGCCATGGGACGGATGCGTGTGATGCGCGCATCGATGTCGGCCTGGTACATGTCGGGGTCGCCTTCG
>CAJONT010000167.1 GCA_905235975.1 uncultured Prevotella sp. | reverse complement strand
ATAGCGGCCGAAGCCTTCGGCACCGGGGAAGGCGGGTGTCTTCTCCTGCGCCTGCACGGACAGTAGGGCGAGGAGGGAGAGCAGGGTGAATAGTATCTTAGTTTTTTTCATTTGTTTATTTTCTTTTAAATTTCAGGCACGCAGCGGTTGGCTGCGTGCCTGAAAAATCGGATTTTATGCAAAGGGTATCAATACCAGCGGGGATCGCCCGGGGTGGGCTTGTCGCCGCCGAGGTCCTTCGTGATAATAAGGAAGTTGCTCTTCAGCGGATCCTTGAAGGTTTCTTTCGTGTTCGTGCTCAGCGTGGTGGCAGGGAAGGCAGCCTTGGGCGACGGGTCTTCTTCAGAGGTGGGTGTCCAGATGACATCGCTTGTGAGGAAGATGTCGCTGCAAGTGGGCTGAATAGAGCCACTCCAACCCGTGATGCCGGTCGTAATCTCGGCACCCGTGTTGCGGCCGCCACGGCCGATGATGCAGTTCTTCATCGTGAACTTGTCCTTGAAACCGTCCCAGTTCTTGTTGTTGAAGTCGAAGAACGGCTTGTTGTCGGCGATGCAGTACACGAAGGTGCAGTTCTCCACAACGAGGGAGTTGGGCTGAGCGGTACCTTTCGTGTTCACGCAAATCTTCTCGGCGTTCGACACGGTGGTGTTCACAATCTTCACGTTGTTGATGGCAGCACCTGCATTGTCGGCGTTGGTGAGACCGTAGCCGCTGATGGAGTCGATCACGCAGTTGTCAAACTCTACCGTCTCGATGGCACCTGTGGTCTGGATACGGCACACACCGCGCTTGTACTTGATGCTGCAGTCCTTGAACCTCAGCAGACCGATGTTGCCGCCCGACTGGTTGAGGTTGAACACATAGGTGGCTCCGTAGTGGTCGTCCTGTGTGCGGGGCTTGTTCTCCGTGTCGGTGAAGGCAATCTTCTCAAACACCATGCCGCCCACTTCTGAGTTGCCTGCCACGCGGAAGTTGCCTTCCACGCCAAGCTGTGCCTCACCGGCCAGGCTGAGACCTGTCACGAAGGTGATGATGCCTTTGGTGGCGGGCACCTCGATGGTGGAGATGCGGTAGAGGGTGCCGCCTTCGAGCACGATGGTGAAGTTCTTGTCCTTGTAACCGTTGTTAATCAGCGAGTCGAGCGTATTGGCATAGGCAGAGGTGGAACCGGTGGAGAACCACTTCCATGCCGTGTCGGCGTCAAGACCGCGGAGGTCTATCACATCGCCTTCGAACTTCTCCGAGGCGGTGGTGGTGAAGCGCCGCTTGCCTTTGTAGTCGCCGTTGTAGTAGGCCTCCACACGGTAGGTGGTGCTGGGCTTCAGGTTGTAGACCACCTTCTGGAGGGAAGTGAGGTCGCTGCTGCTCACCTTCACATCAGCCACGAGGGCGTCGTCGTTGTCGCTGAACACCTTGAGCTGGTCGAGGACGGCTTCGTCCGACCAACGCACGCGTGCGGCAATGTCGATGATGTCGGAGGTGGAGAGTGTGGACAACTGTGTAGGATAGTCGAGCGATGTCGTGGTCAGTGTAAATTCTTTCGACGACAGTCCTTTGGCGGTGTTGGAACTGAAGATGCTCACGTTGTACTCCTTGTCGTACTGCAGGTTGTCGAAACGGAAGAAGGTGGTGTCGGTGACTACCTCGCGGGTGTCGCTACCGTCATTGGCCTCTATCTTCACGGTATACTGATTGGCGTTGCTGTAGTTGTCCCACGTCACAATCATATACGGGCTGTTGTTCTCATCTAAGTAGTGGCTGATGTTGTCGCTGTCGATCACAGGACGGAACAGGCCGTTCAACGAGGACTCGTCGTCGTCGTCACAGCTGGCTAAGAAGCCTGTGCAGGTGGCCATGGCCAGGAAGAGCAGCGCTGATTTGAATATCTTTTTCATATTTCTGTGCGATATTAATAGTTTTCTTTCGTAATGGTTGCCACTTCGACATTGACACCCTCGCCGGTATCGTTAGAAAGAATGCCGTAGCCGTCGTTGCTCAGCACGGAGCTGGCATTGATCGTGGTCACACTGATGGGGAGGAGGAAGGGCACATTGCCGTCGCCCTTCAGCGCACCGTTGGCATAGCCGCGGTACAGACGCGTAGCATAGTCGCTGGCAGCATACACATCCTTGCGGGTCACACCCGACTGCTGGCCGCCCTCCACGGTGAAGGTGACAGAGGCGGGGGCTGTGCCCAAGGTGTAGGTGGTCACGCCGGTGGCGTTGTCTTTCGTCTTGGTGCAGGAGGTGTACTCAGTGCCGTTATAGATATAGGTGGAAGTACGCTTGATGAGCTGCGAGCCCCAACGGCAACGGTAGGTGGTGGAACCCACTACCTCCGACTGGAGCCAGCCGTTGGCCTCCATCGTGGCGTCGTCGTCGGCAGGACGGTACTTCTGGTCGAACCACTCGAGGTCGGCCTTCGTATTGGTGCTGCCCACGCGCTTGTACCACAGTTTGTCGGCGTATTTCACATAGTCGGCAGCTTCGGGATAGGCGCTCATCACAGAAGGCATCTGGAGCAGGTCTTCATAGGTGGAGATACCCCAGCAGAGCATGGCACGCATGGCCTCTTCTATCTTCTGGGCGTAGATGTTCCAGCGTATCAGGTCGAAACGGCGGAGTCCTTCGCCGCCGAACTCCCAGGCGCGCTCATCGACAATGGCGTTGAAGAAGGCTTCCTTCGTGGACAGGGCTGCCACATAGTCGGTCACGTCTTTCGCATAGTTGGGGCTGTTCTTGAAAGCACGGGCACGCACCTGCGTGAGGGCCTCCTTGGCCACTGCGGTGGGACCGTTAAGCTCATTCTCAGCCTCGGCAAGCATGAGGAGCACGTCGGAGTAGCGCATCAGCGGGTAGTTGATGCCGGTACCCTTCGAAGAACTGCTGCCCAGCGACTTGGTGGCGAGGGCGCGGTCCCATTTGCCGATGCCCATGCCGGTACCCTCGGTGGGATACACCACGTCGGAGGCGTGCTGCCACTTGGCGCAGGTCACGTCGCGGCGCTGGTCGTAGTCGCCGAAGGAGATGTAGTAGCTCGGCGTAAGGCCTACCTGGTTGGTGGTGGTACCGTTGCTGCAGCTTCCGGTGTTGGTCACACCGATGCTCCAGCCCACATCACCGCCCATCGACTCAACGAAGGCCACCTCGTAGAGAATCTCGTTGTTGTTCTCGCACAGATAGGCGTTCTCATTGGCAAACGGCGTGTTGAAGTCGTCGTACAGTTTGCGGGGCTTCAGCTGGATGAGCTTCTGGCAGTAGTCCTTGGCCATCTGCACATAGTCGGCATGGGTGTGGGCGGTCACCTCCTGGCCGTTGAGGGTACGGTAGGTTACGCTCAGGCTGTCGGCGTTCACGTCGAGGTAATCGTCGGCACGCTTCATCTGGTTGTCGTAGGTCTTGGCATAGCCGGCGCGGAACAGGGCGAGACGGGCTATCATGCCGATGGCGAAGTCGCGGTTCATGCGCTCTATGCCGCCGGTGTTCACGTCGGAGAATTTCATTCTGGGCTCAATGTTCACAAGCTCCTGGAGAATGCGGCTGTAGACCACAAACTTGTCGGAACGGGCCTTGTCGAGGTCGCCGCCCCATTTGGAGGCCTGGTCGTAGTAGGGCACGTCGCCCCAAAAACCGCACATCAGATAGTAGCGGTAGGCCTTGATGCACACGGCCTCGCCTTTCATCTGCTGCATCTCGTCGCTTTCGCCTATCGAACTTTCGTTGATACCTTCTATCACCTGGTTGGCACGGTCGATGGCCTGCAGGTTGTGGTTCCACATGTTGGTCATGTCGTTGAAACCGGTGATGGCCGACGACTGGAGCGACCATACGGCACGGCGGTCGCTGCTCGGCACACCGGCACTCGGTGCGCTGGCCTCAACGTCGGTGTTCTGCATGTAGACTCCGCACATACGCGAGCTGTAGGAGTCCTGACCGAACAGATTGTATGCGCCATAGAGAGCCTGCAAGGTGGTTTCTGCGCTGGCGTACACAGAGGTGGCATCCTGCTGTGAGGGGGATTCCACATCGAGAATGTCGCTGCAAGAGGTGAGTGCAAAGGCGCCTACGGCTGTGATTGCTATATATATATTCTTGAGTTTCATATCGTTGTATGTCTTTTTATATTAAAGGGTCAGGTTCAAGCCGAAAGTGAAGGCACGGCTCTTGGGATATGAAGAGTAGTCGATACCGGGGGTAAGGCCTGAGTAGCTGCTGTTGCGCGAGTAGGAACTCACCTCGGGGTCGTAGCCAGAGTAGTTGGTGATGCAGAACAGGTTGCTGCCCGTCACATAGAAGCGCAGACGCTGGATGCCTGCTTTCTTGGTGAGCGTGGTGGGCAGGGTGTAACCGATGGTCAGGCTCTGCAGACGGAGGAAGGAGGCGTCTTCGATGGCCCAGTCGGTGGGCACCACGACGGCGCTGCCGAAGGAGTAGGGGCTCCACATGGCTTTCGGGCTCATGCCGTTGCCACCCTCGTTGTAGTAGGCCAGGTCTTCAAGACTGGTCAGCAAGGTGCCGTTCTCGGGATTCATGTAGGAGTAGGCGTTGCTCTGACGCATCTCGTTGAGCATGTTGGGATAGGTACCCGAGCGATACTGCTGCGAAGAGGCTATCTTGTTGGCATTGTAGATGTCGTTGCCATAGGTGAAAGTGAAGTTGGCAGAGAAGTCGAAGTCGTAGAGGGTGCCGCTCAGACCGAAACCGCCTGTGAAGTCGGCATTCGTGTCGCCAATCACTGTGATATCGTTGGCATCAACCACACCGTCGGGCTTGCCGTCGGGACCGCTGATGTCCTGAAGCTTGATGGTACCCGGACGGATGCCGATGGCACCACCGAGGATGGCGGTAGTGGGCACGCCGTCTTTCAGCGTGTAGGTGCCGCTGGCGGGGTCGTAGCTCTCAAAGTCGGTGGTCTTGTAGTAACCGTCGGCCTTCCAACCGTAGACGAGGCCGATGGGGTCGCCCACACGCACGATGTAGTCTTGCTGGTTGCGGTTGTCGGTGCCGGCCCATCCCGAGGGGAAGGTCATCTGGTCCAGACCGCTGGCAATCTTCTCCACGTTGGAGTTGTCGAAGCCGATGTTGAAGTTGGCGTTCAGGCTGAAGTTCTTCTTCTGCACCAGCACACCGTTCAGGCTCAGCTCCACACCCTTGTTGCTCGTCTCAGCGCAGTTCTCCCACACGGAGGTGTAGCCGGCGGCGGAGATGTCGTGGTTGATGAGCAGGTCGGTGGTGTTGTTCCAGTAGTACTCGATGCTACCCGTGAGTCGCTCGCGGAAGAAACCGAAGTCGAGACCGAAGTTACGGGTGGTACGTTTCTCCCATGTGATGTTGGGGTTGGCAAGCACGGAAGAGGCGCTCAGGTCGGTGTTCGACGACTCGCCCACACCGTAGCGCTTGCTGCCGCTGTTCAGGTTGTACAGCTGCACGAAGGTGTTGTTGCCGAGGCGGTTGTTACCTACCTTACCATAGGAGAGACGGAGTTTCAGGTTCGACAGCCAGTTCTTGGTGCTTTCCATGAACGGCTCTTCCACGATACGCCAGGAAGCGGCGGCGGCGGGGAAGAAACCCCACTGGTTGCCGTGGGCAAACTTGGAGCTTCCATCCTCACGGAAGGTCACCGTGAGCAGGTAGCGGTCTTTGTAGTCGTAGTTCACACGGCCGAAGAAAGAGAGCAGGCGCACGTCGGCCGACACGGTGCTCTCAGCACGGAGGATGGCACCGTCGCCCTGGCTTGCAAAGTTGGCAAACACGTCGTCGGGCGTCATCGACTTGCTGTAACGGGTGCCGTACATGTAGTTCTGGTCCTGCATCTGGTTGCGGTACTCCTGACCCACCATCACGTTCAGGTGATGGTCTTGGTTGAAGCGCTTGTCGTAGCTCAGGTTCACGCTCTCACGCACGGTGCGCACGTTCACCTTCGTCCAGTCGGCAAGGGGAAGACCGCCCACATAGGAGGCCTGGTTGGTGGTGTGGCCCCACCAGTTCTTCGTCTCGTTGAACTGGTATTCGTAGCCACCCTCAACGTGGCCTTTCAGACCTTTTATGATGTTCCAGTCCAAAGCAGCGTTGAAACCGTACTTGCGGTTGTTGCGCTTGCGCCAGTAGCGCTTGGCCTGCTCGGCGAGGGTCATCTGGCTGTCTTGCCACTCCTCATACTCCTCGTCGGTCATGCTGGCAAAGTCGGGTGTGATGAATTCCGACAGACCTTTCGTGGCCACGGAGGTGATGGCCTGGGTGGTACGGATCTTGTAGGTGCCGCCCTGTGTACCCTGACCGTTTACGAGCTGGTCGCTCACGTTGGCCTTCAGGTTGAACTTCAGGTTCTTGCTGATGTCATGGTTCAGCTTGAACATGAAAGCGTAACGGCTGAAGTCGTTGTCGGGCATCAGACCGCCGTTGTAGTCGTAGGTGCCGGAGAGGGAGAACTTGGTCTTGTCGGTACCGCCGGTGATACCCACGTTGTGGCTGTGCGACAGCACGTCGGCGCCGAACATGTCTTCCTGCCAGTCGATGGCCTCAATGTCTTTGTAGAGATAGAGGTCGTCGTAGACACCGAACTGCTTGTAGAAGGAGTTCAGGCTGCTGGTGCCGCGGATGAGGGCGTACTCGTAGTTGGACATCACGTAGTCGTAGGTGTCCATCGGGTCAAGACGCTTCGACACGGTCTTGGTCTGAATGAAGCCGTTGTACGTAATCTGGGTCTTGCCGCTCTTGGCATTCTTCGTGGTGATGAGAATCACACCGTTGGCACCCTGCGAACCGTAGATGGCGGTGGAGGAGGCGTCTTTCAGCACGGTGATGTCCTCAATGTCGTTGGGGGAGATGTCGCTGATGCTCTCGGTCTGGAAGCCGTCCACCACATACAGCGGGCTGTTGTCGCCGGTGATGGAGCCGCCGCCACGCACGCGGATAAGGATTTCGGCATCGGGCGAACCGTCGGTGGTGGTCACGTGCACACCGGCCATCTTACCAGTCAGGGCTTCGCTCACGTTGGGCACAGGCACCTTGGTGAGTTCCTGACCTTTCACCGTCGACACGGAACCGGTAAGGTCTTTCTTGCGTGCGGTACCGTAACCGATGACCACGACGTCGTTGAGGGTTGATGACTCGTCTTCGAGCACCACGTTCACACTCTGCTTACCAGCGATGTCCACCGTCTGCGTCTTCATGCCGATGTAGGAAATGGTAAGCGTTTTACCTTTTACACTCAGGGTGAAGTTACCGTCAAGGTCGGTCACCGTACCATTCGAGGTCCCTGTCTCCATGACAGTGGCACCGATGATGGGTTCTCCGCTTGAGTCGGTCACGTTTCCCTTGATGGTCTGCGCTGTGACATTGCCCACAAACATGGCGAATGTCAACAGAAGCGCCATTCGAAAGAATTTCAATTTACCAGACATAGATGTTATTTTAGGTTGAATAATGGTTTGGCTTAGCTGTAGCCGTTTTGATTTGTTTTCTGTAGATTGAAGGGGGTTAAGGTGTCGGTCTTACCCTTTTGTGCTGCCGCTGTAGTCGTGCGACAAGACACTTTTTTCATATTATTTTGCAAAGGTAGCATTTTTTTATCTAATACGCGGCATATTTTTTGATAAAATTATGATTTCGACGATAAAATTTGGGAAAAAGGGTGAAAAAAGCGGAGGGGTGCACCGTAATTCGCGGTGCACCCCTCTGTAAGGCTTGCCGGTGGATGCCGGCGAAGAGATGGAGTCTTATGGCAGGACGACACTGGCCACGCGGTCCTCGCTCTTGATGAGGTAGAGGCCTTTCAGACTGTTCAGACTGGTCGTCTGCTGACGGATGAGGCGTCCGCCGGCGTCGTAGACGTCGAAGGGCTTACCCTCGGCAATCACCTTCTGGATGGCGGTCGGTTCAAGGTCGACGGCTTCTACCGCCGGTGTCTCCACCTTGTAGCTGTAGTATGCACTCACTGCCACGGTCAGGCCGCCTACGATCTCGGAAGCGTCGAAGGTGTAGCTGGTCGTGCCGGCTGCCACCTCGTCGTAGTACTCGCCGTTGACGTAGATGATGTATTTGTCAATGCTCTCTGTGGTGGCGGGAGCGGTCCATTCCACTGCCACCTGGCCGTTGCTGAACTGCATCGTGACGTTGGTGGGCAGCGGCAGGTCTACAATGTGCAGGTTGTCGATGACAAGCGAGTCACCCCAGTTGAATACGTAACCGATAGGATACTGATAGTAGTAGGAAGTGGGCTCGGGGAACAACATCTTCAAGTCGACCTGAGCATAGCGGCCTTCCTTCAGACTTTCTAAGGGCACAGCCACGGTGGCAAAGTCCTCGGAAATCGGCAAGTTCTCAACGATCGTCTTTTCCTCTCTGTTATTGATGATGCCCGTGATGTCGAGCTTCGTGTTGGCCGATGCGGTGCGTGCGTCAAAGACAAGAACGGGATAAGAGGTGTCTTTCAGGTTCAGTTTGCCTGTTGCAAACTCTGAGGGACGGCTGCCGTCTATAGAGGTCATTTTGACGGAATTGTCATCACCGTCGGAGGAACCTTCTGCAATCCAGAACTCGATGTTGTCGTTGTACAGCCAATAGTGTTGCAGACCCTGTCCGTTGATGAAATGCTCCTCAAGGGGCAGGTTGTAACTTTCACCCACCAGCAGCTGTCCTACGTTGGAGCCGCCGTTGCCGGCTGTGTTGACGGACTGCACAGCCCAGTACTGCAAGCGCTGGTTGCCGTCTTCGGTGTTGTAGTCGAAGTCGAACGACGTGCCGTTGGTACTGCCAAGCAGCTCATCGAGTACATAATAGCTGCCGTAGAGGATACTGACGCTCCAGATGTTGTAGGAGATGCCTTCGGGATTGATGTACTCTCCATTCTGGCCGGTGGTCACGGGGTCCCATGAAAAGTGTATCGAATTCTCGTTATCGGTCAGCGAGAAGTTCATGGCATACTTGGGCACGTCCTGACCGATGAAGGCCTCTACCTGTGCGCTCTTCATGCCCGGGTCGCCGATCTTGTCATAAGGAATGGCCTGATAGGTGTGTACGCCGTGGGTGGGCACCTGGTCGTCAAGGTAGGTGGCGGTGCCGGCAGCATCGAACTGCTCCTTGGCGAGGGAGGTGATGAGGGTGCCGTCACGGTAGAGCTCTATCTTGGATAAGTTGTCGCCAAGGGCTTCGCCGTTGTAGCTCTTGGTGGGTGCGGTGATGCTGACATTGGCTGCCAAGGCTCCTTGTTCGAGGGCAGCCACACTCAGTTCGGGAGCGGCGGGCGATTCGGGCAACAGGCTCTTTTCGATGAAGAGGGATTTCACGCAGAACGACGCCTGGTCGGCATCGGAGATGGCGTGAATGGCTATGTAGTACTTGCCGTCTTCAGGTACCATGAACAGACCTTCGAAATCCTTGGCGGCCATGGGGGACTCTGCTTGCACCACAGTAGGCTCGATGGCGGTGATGTTCAGTCCTTCAGGTGTGGCTTCCTTGCCCACAAGCACCTCAAAGCGCTCTGTCATATAGTTGGCGTAAGCATTGACAACGACGTTGTAGTAACGTCCGCTCACCAAATTGAAGGGAAGTGTGACAAGGTAGTCGTCGCCGGGCGTCACACGGTCATAGTTGTCCTGGTAGATTGTGGCTTCGTACCAATAATCCCATTTCCAGGTGTTATTGTCGTTGTTGGCATCGATGATCTGGCATAGATCCAGCATGTCACTGTTGGTGAAGTCTATCGTATAGGGTACGTCGAGCACTTTCTTCAGTAGCACGGTGACACTGTTGCTCTTCATGCCGTTGCCTGCCTCGTTGGAGGTAGACAAGTAGAAGGTGTGATATCCGGGCTGAAGGTTTGCATCCTCAAATGGCAAGGTGTTGGCAGAACCCGGCACGATGTTGTCGTAGGTCTTGGAAACCACGTCGTCGACGACTACATTCACGCTTATGTTGCTTGTCAGTTCGGTGCCATTGGCTGTCGTGGTGGGAGCAATGAACGAGATGTCGGCACCTATTACCTCTTCATACGGTGTCACAAACAGGTTGGTCACGGCAGCGGGAGCAAGGGGCTCTACACCGGTCGACACTTTGAAGTTGTCGATATAGAGTATGTAACCGTAGTACGAAATGGAGTGTATGCCGAAATGGTAGTAACCCGTCTCGCTCACGAAGAAGCTTTCCTGCTCCACGTTAGTCGGGGAGGAACTTGCGGTCTCCGTGGGAGGCAGCACGGTGGTGGTCATTGCGGGCGCAGAGGCTTCTTTACCAATCTTCACCTCCACAGTCTCCACGAAGCCGGAGCCGATGCCCCAGATGTCGAGGGAGACACTGTAGCTCTTGCCGGCTTCCAACTTGATGGCGGGCGAGAAGAGCCAGTCGTCGGCTATTCCTTGGCCGTAGCCGTTTGCGCAGGAGTAGCAGTCGTATTCTTGTCTCCATGTGTTGCCGTCTCTGTTGTAGTCGACAAAGCCAAACTGGTTGCGATCTTCCGGGGTGTCGAAGGTGTTGATGTAGGGAATCTCGTCGATGGGGTCACCCGTTGCAACAGGCAGCTCGCTGGGATTCTGGGCCATAATCTTAAAGGAGGCGTAGGCGGTTGAGAAGTGCAAGTTGTCTTCAGAAGCATTCAGGAACAAATTGTACTCCTCGTCGAGGGTTATCGTTTGGTTTTCTGCATCGTAGGCCATCGTGTAGGTAGGACTCATCACTTCGGCGTCCTTCAGTGCACCTACAATCCACATGTCTTGATCCCAGTCCTTGCCCATATACTGCATCGACTCAAAGGTCACGGTGCTGCCGTCGATGGTACCCTTAATCCATGAATCAGGGAACAAATCGAAAATACCCTTGATGTAGACTTCGTTGTCATAGAATCCTATTTCAGCTGATTTGCTCGTCTTTTCACCCCAAAGCGACACTGTTTCGGTGTACCATGTCTCCGTTGTCATGTCGGCAGGCGGTGTCACAAGTTCTTTAGAGGCGGGCTCATAGCCTTCGTGCAGTTTCCACACGGTTTGCCAGTCGGCCTCACCGTCAAAGTATTTGTTGCCTTGGTATACATAGCAAACGCCAATGAAGTGGCTGTCTGATGAATTGTTGAGAAAAATCTCATCGCCTTCCACGGTGAAAGTGATTTCACTCTCATCAGATACCGTGAAGTTCGTGTAACCATCCTCATAAGTGCGGTTCACCCAGTTGAGGGTGAAGGTCACATTCTGTTCGGGATAATAGTCCATCTCCTGGTTGGTGGAAATGGTGATGGTGTTGCCGCTCTTGGTGCCTTGCACCCATGTGCCAACCTCGAAATGCGAAATGATATCCTTTATGAAAATTGTGCCGTCTTCGGCTTCCACAATTTCCACATGACCATTTTGGGCGGTCTGGTAGATGTAGCCATTGCTGTAGTAACAGGCCATGCCCGAACGAGTGTAGTAGGCCTGTTCGCCTTCTCCAGGCTCTGTGATGGCAGCACGGCGAGAGGCGTTGCGTGAGGGCGTGGCCATGTTGGCGCCTGACGGCAGGTTGCGTTGCATGTGGCGCAAGTTCCCTCCTTCACCCTGCATAAAGGGGATGCCTTTCGACAGGTCTTGACCGTGGAGGGTCAGTTCCTTTGCCTGCTGTGAGATTAAATAACTGCCCCAGGGGATATTGAACTGGCCTGGGACTCGCTGCTGGGCATTGACTTGCGTACTCACGGTGAGACACATCAAGAATGCCGCAACAAATGACAATAGAGTAAATTTCTTGCTCATAATGTTTTTGTTAACTAATAGGTAACACTATTTTTGATGAATATATGTTGGATGCAAAACTAATAATAAATTCTGACAATCAAGCGGTGTTTTGTATAAAAATGTAAGATATTTCCTTAAAAATATATGATATTTTAAAATTGCGGCAAAAACACGGGCGGGCACGTTGTCCGTGTCCGCCCGTAAAAGGATTTGAGGAAATTGTGGCTTACTTCACGATGTATTTGCTGCCGTTCTGTATCACAATGCCCTTGTAGGACTTATCCACCCGCTGGCCCGCGGTGTTGTAGCGTGGTGTTGCCATGTCGGCATCTTCTGTAATCTGCTGAATGCCGCTGGTGTAGTTGACCTCAGTGACGTAGAGTTCGTAGTCGCCTCGCCAAGGCACCAGGATGCCCTGGAAGGTGAAGGTATAATCATCGTTGGTCAGTTCGGCAAAGTTGATGCTGAGGCCGAACTTGTCGTACACCTGAAGCTCGTCGTCACCAGCATAGGCGTAATAGTTCACTGCACCGCTCTCGGTCTCCACAGCCTTCAACTTGACATCCTGAATACGGACAAGGTCGCAGTAGTACTGCGGGTTGCGGGCTTCGGCAATGGTCAGGAACACCGGCAGGGCCGTATCGGTTTCCCTGGTGAAGCCGTCATCGTTGGTCTGGTCGGTCTTGGTAAGCTCAGGCAAGTCGTTGTAGGTGGCTTTCTTGCCTTGTATAATGCCGTTGAGAATCTGTCCGGCCTCAAACGTAAGACCGAGGTTGTAGAAGTCGATGGCACCGGTGGCATCGCGCACATACACGTCGCGCGTACCTACATATAATACCTGTGCATTATCGAGGGTAAGTATGCCTTCCTGACCTTCTTCAAAGGCCTTGAATTGAGCAATGTCCGTCGCAATGACGGTGAGATCAGAGGTCTCGCCGTTGAGCGAGTAGATATAGCTCTCCTTCGAGGCGGTCTCGTAGGTGCCGTTGTAGTTGGTGAGCTTGCCGCAGATGATGACGTCGTCGCCCACCTTAATCTGTGTGTTGCCCTCTACCCAGCTCTTGTTCTCCAAGAAGTAGGTGGCGTAGATGTAGAATTGATTGCTCTCGGCGCCGTCGTCGCTGATGTAGAAGGTGGCAGTGCCGTACTGTTCGCTGAAGGTGTATCGGATGGACGAAATCTTACCCTTGATGTAGTAGCTCTCGTCGGTCACCTGACCCACTTCGAGTGTGGAAGCCAGGTTGTTGGCGGCTACGGCGTTGAAGGGATCCTCCAAGGTGCCGT
>CAJONT010000166.1 GCA_905235975.1 uncultured Prevotella sp. | reverse complement strand
TCTGCCCTCTCGCATACAAAAAAGAAAAACACCCAACTTTACATTTTTGGGTGTAAAATTGGGTGTAAATTTCGTAAATCACTGATATTCAAGTGATATTGCGGAGAGAGAGGGATTCGAACCCCCGGTACCTCTCAGTACGACGGTTTTCAAGACCGTTGCAATAGACCACTCTGCCATCTCTCCATAGCATTTGGGTGTGCAAAGGTACGCAGAATAATTGTGCTGTGCAAATTTTCGGGGATGATTTTTCGTTGAAAGATAAATTTTCTGTATTTTTGCATCATGATTTATCCTGCAAACTTTGAGCAAAAAATAGGATTCGACGAGATACGCCAGTTGCTGAAGGGCCATTGCCTATCCCCCATGGGAAAGGAACGCATAGACGGCATAAGCTTCACGACCGAGGGCAAGAGTATCCGCCTATGGCTGGAACAGATAAAAGAGTTCAGACGCATCCTCAACTCGGGAGAGGAATTTCCAACCCAATATTACTATGATGTCCGCGAGGGCGTGGCAAGACTGCGCTTAGAGGGCACCCGCTTAGATGAAGGTGAACTGTTCGACCTGCGGCGCCTGCTCGACACCGTAGGACAGGTGGTGCGCTACCTGAACCGCACAGAGGGCTGTGAGGGCAGCGAGGAGGAAGGTGTGACCTACCTCTACCCCACCCTGCACAAGTTGACCGCCGGCACGAAGCCCTTTGCCCCCTTGGTGACAAAGATAGACCGCATACTGGACCGCTACGGCAAGATAAAAGACAATGCCTCTGCCGCCCTGGCAGAGATACGCCAACAATTGGCACACACCGAGGGGTCGATTTCGCGCATTCTGAACAACATACTCAAGGCAGCGCAGCAGGACGGGCTTGTGGAAAAAGACACCGCCCCCACCCTTCGCGACGGACGCCTCGTGATACCCGTTGTGCCCGCCATGAAACGTCGCATAAAAGGCATTGTGCATGACGAGAGCGCCACGGGACGCACCGTGTATATTGAGCCCACGGAGGTGGTGGAGGCCAACAACCGTATTCGCGAGCTTGAGGCAGAGGAACGCCGTGAGATAATCCGCATACTGACGGAGATATCGGGTGAGATACGACCCTACAACGAAGACATCTTAAACGCTGTGCGACTGTTGTCGGTCATTGATGTGATACGCGCCAAGACGCTGCTGGCCGAGCAGACCGGAAGCGTAGAGCCCCAGGTGGACGACCGCCCCATGATAGACTGGCGTCAGGCCCGCCATCCCCTGCTCGAACTCTCCCTGAAGAAACAAGGCAAGCGCGTGGTGCCGCTCGACATCACGCTGACGGAGCAGGGTCATATCCTGATTATCTCCGGTCCGAATGCCGGCGGCAAGTCGGTCTGCCTAAAGACGGTGGGTCTGCTGCAGTACATGCTGCAGTGCGGTCTGTCGATACCCGTGGGCGACCGCAGCGATGCCGGCCTCTTCCGTCACATCATGATAGACATCGGCGACGAGCAGAGCATAGAGAACGACCTGAGCACCTACTCGAGTCATCTGCTGAACATGAAACAGATGATGAAGCAGTGCGACGCATGGACACTGCTGCTGATAGACGAGTTCGGCACAGGCACCGAACCGCAGATAGGAGGTGCCATAGCCGAATCGGTGCTGAGACAGTTCTGGAAGCACAAGGCGTGGGGCGTCATTACCACGCACTACCAGAACCTGAAGCACTTTGCCGACGACCACGAAGGTGTATTGAACGGTGCCATGCTCTACGACCGCCACGAGATGCGCGCCCTCTTCCAGTTGGAGACAGGCCGTCCGGGCAGTTCCTTCGCGATAGAAATCGCGAGGAAAACCGGCATACCTGAAGAAGTGATAAAAGATGCCACAGAGATTGTGGGCACGGAATACATACAGAGCGACAAATACCTTCAGGACATCGTGCGCGACAAGCGCTACTGGGAGGGCAAACGGCAGTCGATCCACCAGCAGGAGAAGGTGATGGAACAGACCATCGCACGCTATGAAGAAGAGATAGCGAAATTGAAGGAGAACCGCCGACAGATACTGAGCAAGGCGAAGGAAGACGCCGAGGAACTGCTTCGCGAGACCAACCGCAGGATAGAGAACACGATACGCGAGATCAAGGAGAGTCAGGCAGAGCGTGAGGAGACCCGCCGGCTGCGCGAAGACCTGAACCAATACAAGAAAGAAGTGCTTGAGATAGACACCACTGCCGACGAGGAGCTTATGTCGCGCAAGGTGAAGCAGTTGCAGGAGCGTCAACAGCGGCGTGAACGGCGCAAGAAGGAGAAAGCCGAGCGCATGGCCGCCGAGGCAGCAGAGAAAGCGCAGAAAGCGCGCAAAGCCGCGGAGAAGAAGGAGAAGGTGCTGAAAGCCGGTGACACCGTGCGTATAAAAGGGCTCACCACTGTGGGCACGATAGAGAAAACCGACGGCAAGATGGCCACGGTTGTCTTCGGCCACATGCGCACCAAGATGCGCATAGATCGTCTGGAAGATGCCGAGATGCCCAAGACGCAGGACGTCATCTCCGTGAACCAAGACCGCACCACCCGTGAGACGATAGACCACCGCCGCGAGCAATTCCATCAAGACATCGATGTGAGGGGCATGCGCGGCGACGAGGCGCTGAATGCAGTCACCTACTTCATCGACGATGCCATCCTTGTGGGTGTGAGCCGCGTGCGCATCCTTCACGGCACTGGCACTGGCATACTGCGGCAACTGATACGCCAATACCTCGCCACGGTGCCCGCCGTGACCCATTTCCGCGACGAGCACGTCCAGTTCGGCGGTGCCGGCATCACGGTGGTTGACTTAACTTGACGATTTTTGCCAGCAGGCAGTCTTACCAGACCACATTAAGACCCATAGAAACGCTCGCATTGGAGTTGAGCGGGATAAGCTCCTTGCTGCATTTGCTGAGAATCTGGTCCATTCCGAAAAAGAAGTTCAATTTCTTGGCGTGCAGATTGACTAACCATCCAGCACTCGCCGCAAAGCTGTTGACGGAAAGGCTTGCCGCCGCATTGATCCACGCAGCGGGAGCCAGGTTGGCAGAAAGCCGTCCTTCGGTCCAAGAATATTTGCCATTGATGCGTTGTGTGGCAAGGAGTCCGAAGGAGAGCGCCTTGTAAGAAGGCAAAGTGTAGCTACCACCGAGGTTCAAGGTAGCCCCAATGCCGGTGGTACGTCCACCCTGGTCGCCCTGGTCGGTAAGATGTGCGAAGTCGGCCACTTGGTCGACATACCTGTCGGTCTGCACCTCAAGGTTGTCGTCATCATACTTTTTCATTGACACGTCATGGAAGCCGTCGAAGACAAACGTGCCGATGGTGTTTTTTGCATAGTAGTCGTTGTTCCAGCTGATGAAGCCCAGGTCGAGCAAGGCACCACTCAGCGAAAACTGGTCGTTGATTTTGTAGGTAAAGCCCAGGTCGGCTGCGAGTCCTAACCCATCCAATCCGCCGTTGTGCACATTCATATCCCTCACATAGCTGTATTCGCCCGGCCTTGCATCATACTCTTTTGTACCACTCTCATATTCAAAGCCTTTTACGCTGAAGTGCGACTCTGCTTTTGCCTGCAAGGTCCATTTGTCGGCATCGTTGAGGTCGGCCACCACATCGTCCATTTTGATGGATGCGTTACCCAGGCCGAGGAGCACCTTCAGTTTGGCTCCGAGACGAAGCTTTTCGTTCACGTTGCGTGAATGTCCGAACGCCAGTTCGCAGAAGCCTATGGCATCCGTCCTGATGCTACCTATTTCATAGTGTTCGTTGCCCATTTCGGTGGCGAACTGCAACAGTTCGTAAGGGAACTTGCCGTTCACATTGGCACGGAGGTTGACACCCACGGTGTTGTATCCACCCCAGGCTTTGAATCCAGCCGAGAGGATAGTCAGCTTCGCCTGTCCTGCCAGGCGGTTGTCGCCCGTACTAAAGCCGTCGAGCGGATCGGTGAGATATGGGTTCAAGAACGTGGTCATTTTTTTATCGCTCTCATTGGGATAGAGCGGATTTTTCCTTACCACGTCATTGTAACCGAAATTACCCATCATTTTGATGTTGAGGTTACCCACAATGGGTACTGCCACATAATTCTGGTCATTGCCTGATGCAGGGTTGAGTTCGTGCTGGTAGAGGAAAGTGTCATCGAAATATGCCGTATGCAAATCCTGCGCCATGAGCGGCAAGGCAGCGACAGCAGTCAACGATAATAAATATCTTAAAGTAAACTTCATATTCTTCTGATTGTTTAATTGAGGTCGACGGCCACTTTGCCTACCAATTGCATTTTCAGTTTATTCAGAATCACAGTATGTCTTTGGTTGTTGAGCGTTTTCCCCTCCACGACATTGTTGCCGTTCTCATCGATCGCAGAGCCAGCCATTTTAAGCATCATGCCGTCAAGTTCTTTAAACACCGCATTGTCGATGGGCCGGATGATGATTTGCTGCTGCACAAAAACAGGCGTCTTTCCGTCGGGCGAAGCAGGAATCTGCTTTGTCACCTCCACATTGACTCTCTCTGTACTGATGCTGTCGCCGTTCTCGTCAAGTCCATACGCACTCATCGTCAGATACATAGGCATTGTATTCTCCACATCTGTAGTGATGAGACAGTAGCCGTTAGGCTTACCGTTCTCATCAGGGATAAACGAAACATCTTTCAGCACATGGTTCCAATTTGTGTAGGGGTGCTGGTACATAATGGTTGCCTCACTGCCGAAGGCCAAGGGCGCCCTGAGTGAGAAATTGGCCGTCATCTTATACGTATGCCCCATTTCGAACAAGCATTTCTGCATGGGGTTGCCCATCACCTTCATGTCGGTGAGCACAATTTCTTCGGGTACCTCTCTGAGCAATTTGCGCAACTCGGGCACCTGAATGACCGTCGTGTCAGCACCAGTGGCAGACGATTGCTCCCGGAAGCTCAACACGCCTTGCAATCCGGCAGGAATGGAGAACTGCGGAATGGAGATTCGGCACACTTCCTTCTCGTCCTTTTTCGCCACCAAATCACCTTCGGCAAGGAGGTCCATAGAATAATCGCTGTTTACAATCAGGTCGATTTTGAGGTCACTCAAGTCGAGCACCACATTATTGTCATCAAGAAAGGATGGCAGCACACCGATGTTCAACTTTCCAAGTTGATCACAGTCGAGAATGGGTTCAAAGTATCCTATGGCACTATTTAGCGTCACTGTTCCAATGGTGGTTTTTCCCGTGATGGTATAGACATCCGACGGGTTCACGTTGTCCAAATCGACATCAGCGGCATTGACGGTACCCTTTACCCGAAGTTCTCCCCTCATATACAGACCTTCACCTCTGACATACGTAAGTTGGTTGCCTTCAGAGCAGGATTTTGTCTTATCCAATCCTTTTACTTTGATTGTGACAACAGTGTTCTTCCTTGGAGAGAGGTCATAGAGCGTGAACGAATTGTTTTCGTCCAAAGAATACTCATTCCCGTCGACAGTCACCTTTTCCACATCCATGAACTCAGGCAGATAAAATTGAGCCGCTGCGACATTCTGAACCACTTTCTTAAAATTGTCGGAAAAAGAAGCCGTACACCTGACAGAAGCCGTAGTGTTTATATAGTCGATGTCGACCACTGATGTGGGGATATCATTGAAAGACAACTCATACACCCCGATGGTGCCTGAAACCTGCGCAGAAATATCCTTTTTTACCCTTTTGACTCTTTTGCTGCTATTAAAAGAGAGGTCTTCGGCTGTAAACGAGAACTGGGATTCATGGACAGCATCGTCGACAGCCTTTATTTTGCTTAAGGAAGTATTTAATGTAGTTGCAGATTTATCATCAACGGTTACATAGTAATTGCCGTCGTCATCGATTTTTACAAAATTGGTATATGAAATGTCAAAGACATCTTCGAGCATGATACCTTGTGTGTTGTTGTTGTCGGGAAGGGTGAGCGTGTCGGAACCTATCCCGATTGTATCGTCGATGTCCGACAAGTCGTAATCGTTGTCAATACAACTTATGTTGCAGCACAGCATCAACAAAGCCAGTATTGCCGCAACAGCATAATGTTTCCTATAAGGCCTAATCATAAAAGACAGATAGAGTATGACTAAATCAAAAAAAGAGATTGTGTCTTTTAAAGCACAACCTCCTGTCTGAGCCTCTTGTCGGATTCGAACCAACGACCCCGAGATTACAAATCACGTGCTCTGGCCAACTGAGCTAAAGAGGCGGGTGGG
>CAJONT010000165.1 GCA_905235975.1 uncultured Prevotella sp. | reverse complement strand
TGAAAATGAAACGGGTGGAATGGACCCGTCGCACTTGGGCGGAGCAACCGGCGGGGAACCATAAAGGAAAAGACATGTAGGGAAAAATTTATCTTTTTTTGGATTAACCTAAATTCTTTCAATACCCATTTGGGATTATAAAAACCTTGCACAAAAAGAAATGACATCTATGAGAAAATTCTTCTTACGCTTTATTGCCGTCGCATTCATCCTTGCTATTCTTGGCGGATGTATCTACATCATCGGTCTGATGCCCATCATAACGGGCTATGCTGCTAAGAACCTGGCTTCGGCGGTGTTCGTTTCGGGTCGAGAGGCAAAAGAGGTGGAAGCACTCGACTTGAACTTTTCCTTCATCCGCTTCACCAGCAACACGGTGGACGAGGAGAAAAAGACTGTCACCAGCCGCTTCCTTTGGGGCAAATCTACAGCCGCCTACCGCGAAGGCTACGGCGTGACCTTGCTGAGAGGCATTACCGCCGATGAACTGAGACCGAAGCGCTTCCCGACTGGGGTGCCAGGTGATGCGCTGGCCGAACAGGACTCCACCTTCAGGACCCAGTTGCCGGTGGGCGACTCCGCCATCGCCAAGCGACTTGCCCCAATAGCGAAGGCTTTCGTCTGCGAGCGAGCCTATCATGGACATCCCTTTGCTTTCGTGGTTCTGCACAAGGGCGGCGTGGTGGCCGAATGTTATGACAAGGGCATCGGCAGCGATACAAAGCTCCTCAGCTGGAGCATGGCGAAGAGTTTTACCAATGCACTCATCGGCATGATGGTCAAAGACAGTCTTCTTGACATTCATGCTCCGATGGACATTCATGAGTGGCAGGGCGACGGCCGCAAAGCCATCACCCTACACGACCTGATGCAGATGCAGAGCGGACTGGCATGGAACGAGGACTACGGCGCGCGTTCCGATGTGAACATCATGCTCCACTGCGAAAGCGACATGGGGCTCTTTGCCCTCTCCAAACCTCTCGAGCATGCTCCCGGCACCCACTGGCTATACTCCAGTGGCACGACAAACATCGTGATGCGCTACTTGCGCAGCCGTTTTCCTTCCGACGAGGCGTTTCTCCGCTATATGCACGCACGGCTCTTTGCTCCACTCGGCATCGTCCGTCCCGTCTTCGAGCAGGACTTGAGCGGCACACCCGTAGGCTCATCCTACCTCTATGCCACGGCAATGGATTTCGCACGTTTCGGACAGTTGTACCTCGACGACGGCTGCATTGGCGACATGAGAATCCTGCCTGATGGATGGGTGGACTATACGCGCAGGCCGGCATCCGACAGCGGCAACCATTATGGCGCCTTTTTCTGGTTGAACCGGAATGGCCATTTTCCCGATGTGCCGAAGGACATGTACTATTGCAGCGGACACGATGGACAGGCCATCTTCATATTCCCTTCCCACCAGGTGGTGGTCGTCATCCTGGGATACTCTCCCAAACCAAGTAACGTTATCGATTTCAATGCGCTCCTGAGCGACATCCTCAACGTAACATCCTGCTGACAGCCGAGGTTAAAGGTGTGTTCTATTAATTATGAAAAATTTCAAAAGCAGATTCCATCCGTTTCGTTTCGGTCGCTTTTGCTTTTATTTGAGGGCAAAATCGCCTCGACATAATGAATAGAACCCACCTAAAGTATTGTAATGGGGAAAAGTTCCACGTATGGGATGATTTTCGCGCAATAAATCCAGCTCCTAAATTCCGCAGCATTAGCAAGAAAATTTTCATTTTCTTTCCGTTTGCCCTCGATTTTCCTTAATTTTGCATCCGAACAAAAAATCACTACGAAAATGGATATCGAAACAG
The DNA here is from genome assembly GCA_905235975.1 of uncultured Prevotella sp. Lineage (GTDB taxonomy): Bacteria > Bacteroidota > Bacteroidia > Bacteroidales > Bacteroidaceae > Prevotella. The sequence goes on along the minus strand of CAJONT010000165.1, from coordinate 675 downwards.
GATTACGCAACACAGCCATTCAGGCTATTCAGCAACTTTACGGGCAGAGCGTGCCCGAACAGACGGTAGTATTCCAGAAAACCCGCACAGGCTATGAAGGACACCTCACACTGGTGGTCTTCCCCCTGTTGAAAATCTCCCGCAAACGACCCGATGAAACGGCCCGCGAGATAGGCGAATGGATGAAGGCCAACGACAGTGCCGTCGCCGACTACAATGCTGTGGGCGGATTCCTGAACATCACCCTGGCCAACCAAGTGTGGACCGGTCTGCTGAACAGCATCCATGCCGACGCCCACTTTGGGGAGCGTCAGGCCGACGAGACATCCCCCCTTGTGATGATAGAGTATTCGTCGCCCAACACCAACAAGCCTCTCCACCTTGGGCATGTGCGCAACAACCTCTTGGGCTGGTCGCTGGCACAAATCATGGCTGCCAACGGCAACAAGGTGGTGAAGACCAATATCGTGAACGACCGCGGCATTCACATCTGCAAGTCGATGCTGGCATGGCAGAAATGGGGCAACGGCGAGACACCTGAGACCAGTGGCAAGAAAGGCGACCACCTCATTGGCGACTACTACGTGGCTTTCGACAAGCACTACCGCGAGGAGGTGAAACAGCTCACCGAACAGTTCACCGCACAGGGATTGGATGCAGAGCAGGCAGAGAAGA
>CAJONT010000164.1 GCA_905235975.1 uncultured Prevotella sp. | reverse complement strand
TCACCGCAACCGATAAAGCCCCATTTGATATATTTCATAGTATTTGTTCGTTTCCATTAAAATCCTCAATCATCGTCAAAGTCGTACGGGTCGGAATTATCTGCGTAGCGACACAAATCATATTCCAGCACCTCATCCATGTTTTTTTCTTCGTTCGGGATGTTGTCATCTTCATCCATCATTTCCTCCACTTCTTTGGAATCTGCAATGAGCACACGCATGAAGAGCGAGTTGTCGTAGATCTTCTTCAGCATAGGTAAGGTTTCGCGCACCTGATGATCGGTAAGTGCCATCACATAGGTCTCTATATTTTGCATATTGCCATTCTGTTGGCTCACCTCATAGACTTTTCCCAGATACTTTATCAGGCAGTTGACCGCCTCTATGCGTTTTCCCGGATTGTAATAGGTAATCATGGTCAGCGTGCAGAATACGGGCACCCGTGACTCGGGCACGATGTGTTCTTCATTTAAGAAATCGAGCAGTTTGGCCGGTTGGTTTTGGTAAAAGCGATAGAGGAAAGCCTGAATCGCATAGCATGAAACATCGCCGAAATAAAAGTCCACGAAGAAGTAGTCTTGCCTCAACAACACGAATGCGATATCGGCACATTGGTCCAATTTAAGCCTTTCAGTTATCCAGAGCGCTCCCCACAGACGCCACACATACTGTGGTGCATGATGGTCGAAGAAGACAATCAAGTTGAGAAAATAGTTGTGCAGGTCGGCAGCCACCACTTCACTGTCTTGCTTTTCAACCGAGGCTGCGATTTCCTCCAGAAATTCTCTAAGACCGTCCCAAACTTCGGTTTCCATCCTCCATAGCGGCAAGAGCCAATCGGCAATGGGGGTGATTACATCCTTGTATAACGGGCGGTCTGGTGCCAGATAATTATTGTTCACGAGTTGACCCATATAGTCTGGGTCGGAAACTATTTCCAACAAATGATCTACGTCACTGATGTCATATTCTTCCATCAGATTTTGTAGTTTATTTATTAGATTCCTCGCCGAGTCGTTCTCGTCGTTAAAATATCTGTCCATACTCGATAATTATTAAAGACAATGTCCACTATACGGTGACATTAGCCAACATGAAAATATCGTGTCAAGATAGAGAAACTCTGCATCTTTTGTGCAAATATACGGATATTCGGTTGAAAACCCAAATTTATTTCTGCTTTTCAAACTTAGCGCTACCTTATAAAACGGAAATTTGGCCATTTAACACAAAAACAGTATATTTGCAAATTGAAACGAAAATGGGTGATACAACCCATTTCATGAAGAAACCTTATGGAAATAAAGAAATCAAGCTTCTGTACAAGCAGCGCCCTTGTGAGTCAGTGCCCCGCCGACACCAAGCCTGAATATGCGTTTATCGGGCGTTCCAATGTGGGCAAGTCGAGTCTTATCAACATGCTCTGCAACCACAAGGGACTTGCCAAGACATCGTCCACGCCGGGCAAGACCCTGTTGATCAATCATTTCATTATCAACGACAGCTGGTATCTCGTCGACCTCCCGGGCTACGGTTATGCGCAAAGGTCTAAAAAGATACAGGAAAAACTGTCGCGCATGATTCAGTCGTATATCTTGCAACGCGAACAGCTCGTCAATCTTTTCGTGCTCATCGATGTGCGCCACGAACCGCAGAAGATAGACTTGGAGTTTATCACCTTTCTCGGGGCCAACGGTGTGCCTTTTGCCCTCATCTTCACGAAGGCCGACAAAATATCGAACGACAAGGTGCGCACCAACGTAAGAAAGTATATGGACACGCTCCTCGAGACTTGGGAAGACCTTCCACCCTATTTTGTCACCAGCAGTGAGAAGAAAGAAGGCCGCGACGAGGTACTTGGATACATAGACCAAATCAACAAGGATTTGCAAACAGCAAAGAAAGCACAATGACCCCCTATCTTGACGTACAAAACCTCACCAAATCGTTTGGTGCGCTCATTCTCTTTGAGCATATCTCCTTCGGTATCTCCGAAGGACAGCGTGTGGGTCTCATTGCCAAGAACGGCACAGGGAAATCCACACTCCTATCCGTGCTCACTGGTCACGACGGATACGACAGCGGCTCTATTATCTTTAAGAAAGACCTCAAGATAGGCTATCTTGAGCAGGCGCCCCATTTTGACCCTGACGACACGGTGCTCGATGCCTGTTTCAACCATGAGGGGGAAGAGCAGAAGGTGCTGCGCGCCAAACAGATTCTTACAAAACTCAAGATACGCGACTTGTCACAACCCATGCGGGAATTGAGCGGCGGTCAACAGAAAAGGGTGGCACTTGCCAACGTGTTGCTCACGGAACCAGACTTCCTCATACTTGATGAGCCGACCAACCACCTCGACCTCGACATGATAGAATGGCTTGAGGGCTACCTCTCACGCAGTTGCATGACCTTGCTTATGGTGACCCACGACCGTTTCTTCCTTGACAGGGTGTGCAACATGATTATAGAACTCGACAACCGCCAGCTCTACACCTACCGCGGCAATTATGCCTACTATCTGGAGAAACGCGAGGAGCGCATGGATGCCACAAGGGCAGAGATAGCCCGCGCCAACAACCTGTACCGCCGTGAACTGGAGTGGATGCGGCGCATGCCACAGGCACGCGGCCACAAGGCACGCTATCGCGAGGAAGCATTCTATGAGTTGGAACGGAAGGCGAAGCAACGCATCGAAGACAGGCAGATGCGTCTGAAATCGAGCAACCTGTACATCGGCAGCAAGATATTCGAATGCCAATATGTATCAAAGCAGTTCGGCGACACCATCATTCTGAAGGATTTCTATTACAACTTTGCCCGTTATGAGAAAATGGGTATCGTGGGCAACAACGGAACAGGAAAATCCACTTTCATCAAACTGCTGCTCGGTCACCTTCCCCTCGACGGCGGGCGTTTCGACATTGGCGAAACGGTACGTTTTGGTTATTTCTCACAAGAAGGACTTCAGTTCGACAACCAGAAGAAGGTTATAGACATCGTGACCGACATTGCCGACTACATCGATATTGGTGGCGGCAAACACCTCAGTGCCAGTCAGTTTCTGCAACATTTCCTCTTCACGCCGGAACAGCAGCACAATTATGTGTACAATCTGAGCGGTGGAGAAAAGCGCAAACTGTATCTTTGCACGGTGCTCATGCGCAATCCCAACTTCCTTGTGCTTGACGAGCCTACCAACGACCTCGACATACAGACCCTGCAGATTTTAGAGGCTTATCTTGCCGACTTCCCCGGCTGCGTAATTGTGGTGAGCCACGACCGATATTTCATGGACAAGGTGGTGGACCACCTCTTGGTATTCAAAGGCGACGGCGTGGTGAAGGATTTCCCCGGCAACTACACCCAATACCGCGACTGGCAGTCGCTCAAATCGGAGAAAGACGAGACGGAGGACAAGACCGTCAAGGAAAAACGCAGTTACCGAAATGAGAGCAAACGCAAGATGACTTACAAAGAGAAGACCGAGTTTGCCCGTCTCGACGAAGAGATTGCGGAATTGGAAGAAGAAAAGAGCCGCATAGAACAGGCCCTGAGCAGCGGCTCGATTGATGCAGCAGAAATCGTGCGTCTGAGCAAACGCCTTCCTGTGGTGAGCGAAGCACTTGATGAGAAATCGATGCGCTGGCTCGAACTGAGCGAAATAGCAGATAGCTAATCATAACGGCAGGCCTGTTGGCCTGCCGTTAATGTTTCAACTAATGCAACGCATCAAGCCAGCACAGCATTGCCACAAGTGAGGCGTTCCAGTTGATGGCTATTTCGTTGGAAGCGTAGGAATTCATGTCATCCACATACGACTCATCCGGAACGTTCGAGGGATAGACCAGGTTTCCGCCAGCCTTATCTTGCTGCCCCGGATTCGGTCCGCCCACGAGCAAACCGGGGAAAGGAGGTGCTATACCGTCGGCCTCAGAAATGCGATGATGCGGATGCATAGGACTCTTGGTGCCAAACCCCGTCACATAGCAGTAGCCGAGCGGATTGCGCCCCAACAGGTAGTCGGCATTCAAGAAGGCCTGACTGCGGTATTTACCTTTGCCCACATATTTGTCAGCATACAACAGCGACACGGCCTGGCAGCAGCATTCTGCCAGACATCCCCAGTAGAAATTACCCTTCTGATTGCCATACACAGAGTTGAAGCACGATGTGGGAAGGGTCTTCAGAATCTCTTGCGAATATTTTTCCAAATATTGCCGTGCCGTGGATGTAAACGGATTGGTGAAGAAACATGCCACCCATTCATAGAGGCCGAGCGCTGCCACATCCGACCAGGTGGGGTTTGAGAACTGTTTGGGCAGGGTTTTCTCCGCATCCTTCAGGTATGTATTCTCGCCAGTGGACAGATACAGTTCTGTAGCCGCCCAGAACCACTCGTCATCGGCATTTCGGTCGCCATATTCACCGGTGGTCACCTTCACCTCATACTTCTTGTTAATCTCGTTCTGTTCGTACCACATCTCAGGATGCTGCTTGGCCCACTCATACGCTTTCTTTGCGGCTTTCAAGGCCGTATTTGAAAATTCGGGATAGTCGGGGTTGCCGTTAAAGATACGGGCAGCCTGTGCCATGACCGCAGCGAAATCCAATGTCGCCGTCACACTCTTCTGCACCACATACCTTTTCTGTTTACAATCAGCGGGCATGATGAAAGCCTCGAAAGAAGGGGTGGTAAGCTTGTGGTATACGCCACCATCGGAAGGTTCCTGCATCGTGAGCAGCCATTCTAAGTTGTACATCATCTCATCCAACACATCGGGCGTTTTGTTGCCACTCTCCGGGATATGGGTGTCGAGACTGGCAAAATAGCCGGTATTCTCTTGGTAACAGCACAACATGAGGCCTATCGAGAATGCAGAGTTCACCACATACTTGTTGTAGTCGCCGGCATCGTACCACCCTTTGGGCGATGAAATCACTGTGCCCGCAGGTCTTTCGTCAGAGGCTGCCGACGGGTGTACAATCACTTCCGTGTCGCGATGACCGTTGGGGCGGCTCCACACACCGGCATAAGCAGATTCGATTGGCATACCTGAACGAATCAGATAGAAAGCCTTAAGCGCACCGACGGCAATGTCGTGAACGGGATGTTCAACCACCTTCAAGACGGCAGACTGCTTTTTGCAGCACACCATGTACTCGCCACATTCCTGCAACGATGACACATCCACGAGATAGCGTGTACGATCCGACCATGCAGAGGTTGCCTTTCGCGATACCGGCCATTTGCCTTTCACCTTCACCCACTTGCCATTGGGTTGCAGTTTCTTCACCACCACCGCATCTTTCGGGTCCATTCCGTCGAAGACAACTGTTTTCTCCTGCGAAGGGCTCACCCCCACTTGGTTCAACCTGATGACAGATTCCTGCTGGGCATGTGCAGAAGCCGACAGCAGACCTCCAAGTGTTAATATCAAAAAGAATCGTTTCATAAGTGATTATCTTTTTTCAAGGTTTAGTTGTATAGTCGCATCGTCAAGGTCGATAGCGCGCGCCTTGAGCGTGACACTGCCCGGGGTCTTGCCGGCACGCAACACCACAAGGCATTTGCCGTTGAAAGCCTTTCGCTTGTTGTCCTTGAAACGTTCCAGTGAGGTCTGGCAGCCATTGTCCACGCCAGCGATGTCTGCCCCACCATTCAGTTCAAAGAAGACCTGGTTGTCGGCATGGGGACAGAGATTACCGTCCTTGTCCAGTATTTCCACGGTAACAAAACTCAGACTCTTGCCATCAGCCTGCAAGACATGCTTGTTGGCTGTGAGGCGTATATGATGTGGGGCTCCGGCTGTACGTATGGTCTGCTGTCGCACTTCGCGTCCGTCTTTCCTTGCCACCACTTTCACCTCACCCGGCTCAAAAGTGACGCGCCACATCACATGATACTGGTGACTGTCGGCCTTGCGCCTCACACCCTGGCTCTTGCCGTTGATGAAGAGTTCCACTTCGTCGGCCTGGTTGTAGTAGCACCACATATCGATAGTCTGTCCCTTCAGCCAGTTCCAATGTGGGAACAGGTGTAGAACAGGTTTGTCGGTCCATTCACTCTGGTACATAAAGTAAGAGTCTTTCGGGAAACCAGCCAGGTCGACCAGTCCAAAATAACTGCTCCGTGCAGGATAGGCATAGGGAGTAGGCTCACCGATATAATCAAAACCAGTCCAGATGAACTGCCCTCCCACGAAGTCGTTGTGCTTTACCACATCCCAGGTCTCTTCATGGGTGCTGCTCCAAGAGGCGTGCATATTGTCGTAGGCACTACATTGGAACGACGGGTCGGTATAGGGCTGCCACCACTCGATGGGAGCCTGGTAGACGGAGTCGCTCGGCATCATGTAGTATCCGCGCGTCTGCAAGGCCGACACGCTCTCGCTGAAGATAAAGGGTTTGCCAGGGAAGTTGTTGGGAACATCCTTCACCCCCTGGTGATGATAGTTGAACCCGATGAGGTCGATGGCACCACTCTTAAAGAGATGACTGTTGGGGTTTGTTTCGTTGCAACCAGACGTAACGGGTCTTGTCTTGTCAAATCTACGAACAATCTCAGCCAAATGGCGAGTGAGAAGGGAATTCACGCTCAGTTCGCCTTCCGAAGCCAATGTAGAAGCATCGTGCCCGGCATTCAATATCAGGTTGGCCTGCTCTAAGGTCAGCGTGTCAGCCTCTGCCGACGACCACTGCTCGAGCACCTCGTTGCCGATACTCCACATTAAGACGCAGGGGTGATTGCGGTCGCGCAGCAACAGGTCGGATAGGTCACGCTCGTGCCACTTGTCGAAGAAGCGGGCATAGTCGTTCTGCGTTTTTTTCCGTCGCCACATATCGAACGACTCATCCATCACAATGAAGCCCATTGAGTCGCACATATTGAGCAACTCTGGTGCCGGCGGGTTATGCGAACTGCGGATGGCATTTAC
>CAJONT010000163.1 GCA_905235975.1 uncultured Prevotella sp. | reverse complement strand
GTCAAGTCTCATCAGATTCCCGAGCAAGCTCGCCTACCCGTAGCCTTTTGTGTAGCCCGCTACACGCCTTCTGAAACTTACACTTTGTCCTCGACTAAAAGACAAAAATCGCCTCGACATAATGAATAGAACCCACCTTAACAATGATTTTTCCTATTTGCACATAAAATGCCTTTGTGTAAAAAAAATAATTTTAAATTTTGCAATATGACGGAGAAATGTTATATTTGCAGACTACAGAGAAATTTTATATTTGTTCCATTAAATCTAAAAGTATGTCAGACACTCCTTACTACAATGAGATATTCCGTCATGCTATTGACGACTATCATGTGACCGACAATGTGGACACTCCTATACAAAATCCCTACGACAGTGGCACCTTGGAAAATCGTTTGTATCTGAAATGTTGGATAGATACGGTACAATGGCACTTGGAAGATATCATTCGTGACCCAAATATAAACCCGGATGATGCGCTGCAGCTGAAACGCCGTATCGACCGCAGCAACCAGGACCGTACCGACTTGGTAGAGCAGATAGACAGTTATTTCCTCAGTCTGTACAGCGAGGTGGAGGTACTGCCTGATGCCCGTATCAACACAGAGAGTCCTGCCTGGGCCATCGACCGTCTTTCCATTCTTGCCTTGAAGATATTCCACATGAGGGAGCAGGTGGAGCGCAAGGATGCCACACCGGAGCATGTGGAGAAATGCCGCAGCAAGTTGAACGTGCTCTTGGAGCAGCAGAAAGACTTGGGCACGGCGATAGACCAGCTCATTGAGGACATTGCAGCCGGTCGTAAGTATATGAAGGTATACAAGCAGATGAAGATGTACAACGATCCGTCGACGAATCCTGTGCTGTATGCGCAGAAGAAAGTCTGACACAGGTTGTAACGCTAAGTTTATGAAATGAAGAATAACCATATTCTCATCGTTCGTTTCTCGGCTATTGGCGATGTGGCTATGCTGGTGCCTGTAGTCTACTCTTTGAGTAGGCAATACCCTACATTGCGTATCACTGTGCTCAGCAAGCCCTTTGCACGTCCTTTTTTCGACTCTTTGGGCAGCAATGTGGGATTTATGGAGGCTGACTTGAAGAACGAATATGTGGGTATTACAGGTCTGAATGCGCTATACCGCCGCCTCAAGGCCAAGCGTTTCACCGATGTGGCCGACATGCATGGGGTGCTCCGTTCCGGTTATCTGAGAATGCGCTTCAATCTCGACCGTTATAAGGTGAAGCATATCAACAAGCACCGTAAAGAACGTCGCAAGATTGTTTCTGCACACAACAAGCAGCTTGTGCAGTTGCCTTCCGTAATACAGAGTTATGCCAAAGTGCTGGAGGATTTGGGCTATCCTGTGAAGTTGGAGTTCACCTCGTTGTTCCCGCCATGTGGCGGCAACCTGCGTTTCTTGCCTCCCATCGTGGGTGAGAAGAAAAAGTTTCAGCTTTGGATAGGTGTGGCACCGTTTGCAGCCCATAAGGGCAAGGTGTATCCGCCGGAGAAGATGGAGCGCGTGATAGCGCAGTTGCTGTCTCTTCATCCCAATGGCAGGGTGTTCCTCTTCGGTGTGGGTGCCGATGAGCGCAAGTATTTCAGTGCGTGGTGTGCCAAGTATGCCCGCTGTGTCGATGCTTCATCGTCCGTGGCAGGCCTGCCTCAGGAACTTATCCTGATGAGCCATCTTGATGTGATGGTGTCGATGGACAGTGCCAATGCACACCTTGCTTCCATTGTCAATGTGCCGGTAGTGAGTGTGTGGGGTGCCACGCATCCCTGTGTCGGCTTTATGGCGTGGAACCAGACGGTGGACAATGCGGTGCAGGTGGACTTGCCCTGCCGTCCATGCAGCGTCTACGGCAACAAGCCATGTAGCCGTGGCGACTGGGCTTGCATGGAAATGATAAAGCCGGAGATGATTGTGGAGAAAGTGGAGAATGTGTTTAAGAAATCGAACAAGCGATAATAATTTTTCAATTCATCATTTAAACAAATTAGACATTATGGCAAAATTTATTTGTGACACCTGCGGTTATGTGTATGACCCCGAAGTGGGAGACCCTGAGAATGGCATTGCTCCCGGCACAGCATTTGAAGACCTGCCCGAAGACTGGGTATGTCCGCTCTGCGGTGTGGGCAAGGAAGACTTCTCGGCAGAGGAGTAACAACCGCTTTACCTACAACCCCTTATCAATAAAGGTGGAAAGCAATGCTTTCCACCTTTATTGCGATAGCGAGAAGATGTGCTTTATGCAAAAGGTGCTATTGTGCCGGTAGGCTGGGCATGCACACACTTCAGGTTTTTCTCCAATTGTGCCACACTGCTTGCTCCAACCAAAACGGAGGTGACACCCTGTTGGTGGAGAATCCACGACAGGGCCATCTCGGCGAGGGTCTCGTCTCTCGACAGGGCGAGGCTGTTCAGTTGGTTCAGATAGTCGAGCAGTTGCGGTGTAAGCGTTGCGCTCTGCAGCGAAGTCTGTCGCGACATGCGTGAGTCGGTAGGTATGCCGTTCAGATACCTGTCGGTGAGCAGACCCTGCGCCAGCGGCGAGAAAGATATGAAGCCTATGCCGTGCTCATGGCAGTAGTCGAGAATGCCTGTTTCCTGTGGCGTGCGGTCCAAGATGTTGAGGCGGTCTTGGAAGATGAGCAGCGGCACATCGCGTTCGCGCAGGTAGGTATCGGCAAATTTCAATGCTTCCAACGGCCATCTTGAGATACCCACATAGAGCGCTTTTCCAGCCCGTACGATATCGACGAGGGCCTGCAGCGTTTCTTCCAAGGGTGTCTCCGGGTCATAGCGGTGGCTGTAGAAGAGGTCCACGTAGTCGAGGTGCATTCTCTTCAGACTTTGGTCGATGCTGGCCATGAGGTATTTCCGTGAGCCCCAGTTGCCGTAGGGGCCGGGCCACATGTCATAGCCGGCCTTTGAGCTGATGAAGAGTTCATCGCGGAAAGGTTTGAAGTCATCGTCCATCAGTCTGCCCATGGTTTCTTCTGCTGTGCCGTAGGGAGGTCCGTAGTTGTTGGCAAGGTCGAAATGGGTGATACCGTGGTCGAAGGCATAGTGCGTGATGTCGCGGCTTCGCTGATAGGGGTCCACGTCGCCGAAGTTGTGCCAGAATCCTAAAGAAATCTTGGGAAGCAAGACGCCGCTTTTCCCGCATCGGCAAAACATGGTGTTGTCGTCGTAGCGGGTGTCGGCAGGTGAATAGGTTGTTTTTAGATTCATGGTGATGGGATTTTATGGGTTGTTCATAATAAGTTGGAGCAGTTTTTCCACAGCCTCTTCCTCCGGGATGTTTTTCTCTACGCACACTTTCCCTTTGTAGAGAGAAATTTTTCCCCTGGCAGCACCTACGTAGCCGAAGTCGGCGTCGGCCATCTCGCCAGGACCGTTCACTATGCACCCCATGATGCCTATTTTAAGGCCTTTCAGATGACTTGTGGCCTCTTTTATGCGTGCGATGGTGGCACGCAGGTCGTAGAGGGTGCGTCCGCAGCCGGGACAGCTGATGTATTCGGTCTTGCTCATGCGGAGGCGTGCTGCTTGGAGGATGCCGAAGGCAGTGTCGGTTATCTCGTGTGCAGGCAGGTTGCCGCTGTTCATGAGCCACAGGCCGTCGGCCAGTCCGTCTATGAGCAGGGCACCGCAGTCGGTGGCGGCTTCGAGTTGGAAGTCTTCCTTCTCTTCCACATCGTGGCGGTATGCCAGGCAGAGCACGAGAGGGTTGGTGAGTCCCAGACAAGTCATCTCATGGGCCAGTGCCCTCAGTTCACCTGTGGGGTTGTCGTGCTGTGTCACCCCCACCACCACGATTTCGGGGTGGTGGCGCAGGCAGGCGGCATATTCTTCTGCCGGCACTCCATATTGCAATACGAGGAATTTGAGCGGTGCCTCTACCGATGCGATGAGCGGCATGGCCTGATGCGGGAAGATGGGGAAGGTATCGGGCTGTCCGCTGTAGGCTTGGAAGTCGACGATGTATTTCTGTCCCTCTTTTCTCTCTGCGGGCAGTTGGTTGCCTACATAGATGAAGTCGGGTGGGGTAGGGGTGTCGGCACTCTGGTTGTCAGTGGCAATGACCACCGGTACGTGTGGTGCGCCGATGCCGTCCACGGGCAGGGTATGGCGGCGTTCAGGGTGCAGGTAGTCGAACTGCGGTGCGGCAGTGGCAGGGATATAGGGATGCCCCTTTCGCCTGCCGATATAGTCGACCAGTTTTTTTGCCACGGGGATTTCGGCTTCAGGTTCTTCGCTGAGCGACACCCTTATCGTATCGCCGATGCCGTCGGCGAGCAGCGCACCGATGCCCACGGCGCTTTTTATCCTGCCGTCTTCACCGTCGCCGGCTTCGGTCACACCTAAGTGCAGCGGGTAGTGCATGTCGTGGCGTTCCATTTCGTCTACGAGCAGTCTCACCGACCTTACCATCACCACGGTGTTGGAAGCCTTGATGGAGATGACCACATCGTGGAAGTCCTCGCGTTGGCAGATGCGCAGAAACTCCATGCAGCTTTCCACGATGCCCTCTGGGGTGTCGCCGTAGCGCGACATGATGCGGTCGGAGAGTGAGCCGTGGTTCACGCCGATGCGGATGGCGGTGTGGTGGGTGCGGCATATCTGCAGGAAGGGCAGGAAACGGTCTTCTATCTTCTGCAGTTCGGCGGCGTATTCCTCATCCGTATATTCCAGGTGGCGGAAGGTGCGAGCCGGGTCTACGTAGTTGCCGGGATTGATACGTACCTTCTCGGCATACAGGGCTGCCACATCGGCTACATGCGGATTGAAGTGCACATCGGCCACAATGGGTGTCATGATATGGTCGGTTCTCAGTCCGGCGTTGATGTGTTGCAGGTTCTCTGCCTCACGCACCCCCTGGGTGGTGAGTCGCACATATTCGCCTCCGGCCTTGATGATGCGTTTTGCTTGGGCAATGGAACCTTCGGTGTCGAGTGTGGCGGTGGTGGTCATCGACTGCACACGTATAGGCCACTGTGCACCGAGAGGGGTGGCGCCAATGTTCACCTCCGTCGTCTCGCGTCGCTGATAGTTGAACAAGTCGGTCATGTTCAGTTGGTCTTATACTTGTAGCTCTTTATCTCGCTGAGTTGGTCGTTGGCTTTTTCGATTTTTGTACGCAGCGATTGTTTGTAGTCGCTCAGTCGGCGGGCAATGTCGTCATCGCCCAGTGCCAGCATCTCGGTGGCCAGTATGGCGGCATTGAGGCCACCGTTCACCCCTACTGTAGCTACGGGAATGCCGGGAGGCATCTGCACGATGCTGAGGAGAGCGTCGAGTCCGTCGAGCATGCCTTTCACGGGCACTCCGATAACCGGCAGCGTAGTCGATGCGGCTATCACCCCGGGCAGGGCGGCAGCCATGCCGGCGGCAGCGATGATAACTTTTATGTTTCTCGCCTTGGCATTTTTGGCAAAATGCTCCACCGCAGCGGGTGTGCGGTGTGCGGAGAGGGCGTTCACTTCAAAAGGAATTTGCATGTCTTCGAAGAAGGCCATGGCTTTCTCCATGACGGGCAGGTCGCTTGTGCTGCCCATGATAATGCTCACGATAGGATTCATAAGAATATTGTTGTTGGTGTTGTGTCAGATATGGAGCACGGAAAAGAAGGCGCATACGGTGCCTACGAGAAACCCTGCCACCACTTGAGGGAGAGAGTGCTGTCGCAATATCATTCTGCTGGAGGCCACGAGTCCCCCCAAGAGGATGACCAGACATATCCACCAAATGGGGTTGTAGGTGAATAGGTTGGCGAATGCCATGAGTGCCCCCAACACGCCTCCTATGGCGGCGGTATGTGTGGAAATTTTCCATTTCAGGTTGATCATGGCGCAAATCACCTGTATCATCAGCGATGCCAACACGATGCTTCCCATGATGTGCGGGGCATGGTACATGTTGAGTATGTAGAAGCAGAGGAAGTAGCATAGGATGGAGATGGTGTAGGGTATGAGTCGGCTGTCTTTGCGTGCCAGCTCCATACGGGTCCACCCTTGGTATTTCCTGTAGTATTTGATGAGCATGGTGGGCAGCAACACCGTATTGACGTAAACCAGCAAGAGCGTGAAAAGTTTATAGCTCAAGGGCAGGAACTTGAGGTAGCTGAACGTACATAAGATTATCAGTCCCACTACGGGCAGGTAGAAGGGATTGAAGATGGCACTCAGTATCTTGGCGGCGATGATGATGTATCTGTTGTTCATTCTTTTCGTAAACTGGCTTTGGGTATGCCCATTTGGTCGCGGTATTTCATGACGGTGCGGCGGGCCAAGTCGAACCCCCGCTTATTCATTTCTTGTTGCAGCGCAATATCGCTGAAGGGATGTTTCTTGTCCTCATGTTCGATGATGTCTTTGAGGGCGAGTTTCATTTTTCGGGTAGACAGTTCCTCACCGTTCTCGTTGGTGTACTTGTCGTTGAAGAAGAAGCGAAGCCTGAAGATACCCCACCGTGTCTGGGCGTATTTCTCGTTGGTGACCCGTGAGATGGTCGAGATGTCGAGCCCGGTGCGGTCGGCAATGTCTTTCAGCCGCATAGGCTTCAGGTCGTTTTCGTCGCCGTCTTGGAAGAATTTGTACTGCCACTGTATGATGGCCTTCATGGTCACGGTCATGGTGTGGCGGCGCTGTTGCAGGGCATCAATGAGACCTCGGGCGCTGTCAATACCTTTCTTGGCGAAAGCCAGGGCTTCGGGGTTGTTGTGGTATGCGCTGAGCGACTCGGTATAGGAGGGTGCGATGGTCAGCTCAGGCAGGTTGCCCTGGTTAAGCGAGAAAGACACCTTGCCGTCATCGGTCGTCTCTACGATGAAGTCGGGTATGATGCGGTGTATGCTGAAGCCCTGTGTCTCGCCCAACGAGGAACCGGGTTTGGGGTTGAGTCGTTTCAATTCCGCCTGGAGTGACTCTTTTTCTTCATCGGTCAGACCCAGCGTGTTCTGCAGTTTTCCCCAGTGGTTTTTCAGGAAGTCGTCGTAGTATCTCTCCACCACGTTGTGCATGAGGCCATACATGGGGCTCTGTTTCTTTCTGTCAATCTGTATGAGGAGGCACTGTTGCAGACTTTGTGCTCCTATGCCCGGCGGATCGAAGGTCTGCAGGATGGCGAGCACGTCGTCCACCTCTTCAGGTGTGGTGTCGATGTTTTCATACACCTCCATTTCATCGGCCAACGATTCGATGCTCTTGCGCAGCAGGCCGTCGCTGTCGAGCGACCCTATCAGATAGTTGATAATCTCCTTTTGCTTGTCGCTGAGCTCATGCTCGCCTATCTGTTGTGAGAGGTTGTCGAAGAACGACTCGGTATTGCCGTACACCCTTTCGGGTCTGTCGCTGTAGTTGTTGCCTACCGGTATGCTGTCTTCGGCGGTTGTCATGCCGTTGCTGTCCCTGTCTTGTGTGTCCTCTCCCATGTTGCTGTTCTGCAGTCCATTGTCTGCGGGGTAGTCGGCATTTTCAGAGGGAGTGGCTTCAAGGGCAAGGTTCTCTATCACCTGATTTTGTACAAATTGCTCCAATTGGTGGATAGGCATTTCGGTCACCTGCACATTGAGCATCTGCTGTGGTGTGAGCTTGGTGCGGGTAGACTGCTTCTGCGTGTATCTGGTTTCCTGTTTCTGCATGAGCGGAGGTTGGGTCTAATTGAAGTACTTTTTCAGTTGCATAGCATAGGCCGACAGTTTTTCGGGCTGTCCGTTGCCGTGTTGTTGCCATACTTCCCTGCAGGCATCGGTGAGTGGTGATGTTTCGGGTGCTTGCCTTTTCAGGAAGGGGTCGAAATACTGGTATATGTGCATCACGTCGACGATGTCGGCGGGGGAGATATTCATTATTTTTCCCAAACTCACGATTTCCGGTGTGTCCTCCACCATGGTGTTGGGTGTGAGTTGGAAATACAAGTCGAGTATGAGTATCAGCATCACGGGGATGAAATGCTCGTGCTGCGGGATGGGACGGAAGAGTTTCTCGAAAGTCTCCTTTATCTCCACACCTTCATAGAAGGCTTCAGCGTTGTTGAACCCCTCCATACCCCTGAGCAGTTTTGTCATGCGCGAGAGTTTTTTGGGGTTGTTGGAGAAGGCTTTCCACAGGCGCTCTATGCGGGGTGTCTCTAAGTTGCGCAGTTTCACCATCTGCCGGTAGAGGTAGCGGGGTGAGATATGCAGTTCGAGCGACAGGTCTACCATGCCGCGTGAATAGAGAGGTTTCACTCCAGCGGGCTTTCTGAGATACAGTTGCATGAGCAGCAGCCAGTATTCATCTTTCCATTTTTTTCTTGTGGACATGGTGTATAGTGGTATCCTTTCTGTGAGAAATGTTTCTTCCTGTCAACAACAGGAGTCCTAATGCAAAGTTAGGGTAAAAAATTGAGATAATGTTCAAAACAGGTTGAAAATATAAAAATAAGGTGTTTTTTTATGACAATAATCATTCCGTCATCGAGATATGCGGTTGTAGGGAGGGGTCTCAAATGGAGTCGGGCAGAATGAAAATATCTGTCTGGTCGACGGGTTGCCGTGTCGAAACGGGTACGCAGTTGGCGGAAAGGGTGACAGCCACCGTGTTCATTTTGAAAAAGCTGTCGGAGAGATACATCTGTGCGCCGGTGGCGAGGTCTTGTGCAATGAAGAAGAGTCGGTTGTGGCTGTCATGGGCTGTTCCTACCAAGAGGAGCGCCCTGTTCAGCGTGGTTTCGAAGCGGTCGAATGCCGCTTGTCTGCTCTCTTGTGTCACCTCCTTTGTGTGGGCTGTATGATGCTTGTTGCTCAGGTCTCCCTCCCAGCACACGGTATGCCCTTGGAGCAGTGCCGTGGATGTGATGCGCACGAGGGTGTCTATAGGTACATTGAGAAAGGTGTCGCGATAGCGGTTTTGTGCCACCTCAAGCACACAAGGGCTGCCGAAAGGATGATGGGAGAAGCTGGTGAGCGACAGGTATTCATTGTCGCTGCACATACTTTGCCCGAATGTCAGGGGTGTGTACTGGCATCCTAACATGAAGACCGAGCGTGGCACGGGACCCATCTGTCGCTCCATTACCTGTTCCATCTCTTTCAGTAGGGAGCCGGAACCCTTGCGCTGCGTGCGGTGGGCATCTGCCAACAGTTCCATTTCCCTACACAGCGGCAAGAAGCGATAGTCGTGCTCAGCATGGTAGGCGCTTTGCAGCAGGGCACCGTAAGTGCCGATGAGGCGCAGCAGGGTAGGCGCCATTCCCGTCAGGTTGACAGCCTTGTGGCTGCCGTAGTAATACCGTTCAGTTGTTTGCTCTGCCACGAGGTTGTGCACGAAAAATGCCGCTGAGAGATACACGTCGTCGCCATAGGCACGGTGTTCGCTCTCTATCATCGTCTTGGCGGTCAGTATCCACGCTATGTCAGAGTCGGTTTCCTGTCCCCGTGGTGTGTTCACGACGAGGAGCGTGTCGATGGTGAGTTGCCCGGCCGTTTCTTTTTCGGTCGGCTGCTGCCGGCAGCTGAGCAAACAGAGCAGGAGGAGTGTGAGGCTGACAAAACGTTGCATGCTTTTGCAAAATTAGTGAAAAAAGGCTGAAAATCGTGGTGGCAATGGCAAAAAAAACGCGAATGTTCCAAAAATGGGCGAACCCGAAAATATATTCAGAAGGTTTTTTGTACCTTTGCAAGCCATGGTGAAAACAACAGAAGAATATGAGATAATGGCACCCGTGGGCTCACATGAGAGTCTTCAGGCCGCCATTCAGGCAGGTGCCGACAGTGTGTACTTCGGTATCGGCCAACTCAATATGCGTGCCCATTCGGCCAATGCCTTTACCGTCGATGACCTGCGTTTCATTGCCGAGACCTGTGCCCGTCACGGCATCAAGACCTATCTCACGGTCAATACCATCATCTATGGCGAGGACATCGCCACCATGCACGCCATCATCGATGCGGCCCATGCGGCCGGCATCACCGCCGTCATCGCCTCCGATGTGGCGGTGATGGTCTACTGCCGCAGTGTGGGTCAGGAGGTGCATCTCTCCACCCAGCTCAACATCAGCAATGTCGAGGCGCTGAAGTTTTACGCACAGTTTGCCGACGTGGTGGTGCTGGCCCGCGAACTCAACATGGAGCAGGTGGCTGAGATCTATCGGCAAATCATTGCGCAGCAGATAAAGGGCCCCAGCGGCCAACTGGTGCGTATCGAGATGTTCTGCCACGGGGCGCTCTGCATGGCCATCAGCGGAAAGTGTTACATGAGCCTGGCCGATGCCGGCCGTTCTGCCAACCGGGGTGAGTGCATACAGATATGCCGCCGTTCCTATCTGCTTACAGATGCTGAGACAGGCAATCAGATAGAGGTGGACAACAAGTACCTGATGAGTCCCAAGGACCTGAAAACCGTACGTTTCATCGACCGGCTGATGCGTGCCGGTGTGCGTGTGTTCAAGATAGAGGGTCGTGCCCGCGGACCGGAATATGTCTACGAGGTGGTGCGCTGTTACAAGGAAGCCATACAGAGTGTGCTCGACGGCACCTTCACCGAAGAGAAGAAAGACGGGTGGGATGAACGCCTTGCCACCGTCTTCAACCGCGGTTTCTGGGACGGCTATTATCAAGGGCAGCGACTTGGAGAGTGGAACACCCAATATGGCAGCAATGCCACGGTGCGCAAGCAGCTGGTGGGCAAGGTCACGAAGTTTTACTCGCGCCTGTCGGTGGCCGAAGTGGCTGTCGAGGCTGCAGAGATAAGTGTGGGTGACAAGTTGCTCATTACCGGTCCCACCACCGGGGTGATGTATCTTGATGCCCAAGAGATAAGATACGAATTGAAAGCCGTGGAAACAGCCCGACAGGGATGGCTCGTTTCCATTCCTGTGAGCGGCAAGGTGCGTCCCAACGACAAACTGTTTAAACTGATAAAAACCCCACAACCATGCATATAAACGAGATACAAGACGAGATTATAGAAGAGTTTTCGGAACTTGACGACTGGATGGACCGCTATCAGTTGCTCATTGACCTTGGCAATGACCAACCGCCCTTCGACAGCAAGTACAAGACAGAGAGCAACCTGATAGAAGGTTGTCAGAGTAGGGTATGGCTGCAAGCCGACTATAACGACGGTCTCATCCATTTTACTGCGGAGAGCGATGCCCTTATCGTGAAGGGTATCATCGCCTTGCTCATCAGGGTACTGAGCGGCCACACCCCCGACGAGATTCTCAATGCCGACCTTTATTTCATTGAGCGCATAGGGTTGCGTGAACATTTGAGTCCCACCCGCAGCAACGGTCTGCTGGCCATGATGAAGCAAATGCGGCTCTATGCCCTGGCTTTTAAGAGCAAGGGTCATGCGTAAGTTGCGTACTGTCGAGATGCAGCGCATCACGGTGGAGGAGTTCAAGGCTGCCGACAAGCTGCCACTCGCCGTGGTGCTTGATGATGTGCGTTCTCTCTACAATGTGGGCAGCGTGTTCCGCACGTGCGATGCCTTCAGGGTGGCTTTGGTGTGCCTGTGCGGCATCACTGCCACTCCGCCGCATCCAGAGATTCACAAGACGGCGCTTGGAGGTGAGGACAGTGTGGATTGGCGCTATTTCCCCACCGCCACCGAAGCGGTGACGTGGTTGCAAGGGGAAGGCTTTCAGGTGTGGGCTGTGGAGCAGATGGAAGGGAGTACCAAACTGCAGCATTTCCGTGCCGTAGAAGGCATGAAGTATGCCGTTGTCTTCGGCAATGAAGTGAAGGGAGTACATCAAGCCACCGTCGACATTTGCGACGGTGGCCTGGAAATTCCTCAGTTTGGCACCAAGCACTCTATGAATGTTTCTGTCACTGCCGGCATCGTATTGTGGGAGATGTGCCGACAGATGGTGTTGAGAACTTGACAGCCAGATTTCTTATTTCACTATTATTTTCTTTCCGTTGCGGATATACATGCCACTGCGGGTAGGCATGCCACCAAGTTTCTGTCCATCGATGGTGTACCAAGCTGCATTGTCTAAGTCTTCCTTGACTGCCTCACGGATGCCGTTGGTATCATCGTCGAAATTGATGGAGAGACCGGTGGTACTGTTGTTGTACTCCTCGGAGGGTAGCTGTAAGTAAGCTTTGTTGGCTGGCAGATAACCGGCAGTGGTTTGCATGAAACAGACATCTGCAGGACAGGTGCCGTAAAGGACGAAGTTGGTGTACATGCCGTCGGTTGGTTCCAGATAGGTGCTCTCCGTAACACCCACAAGCATATTTTCGTAGATGCTGTAACTGGTTGTCGTGGGGATGGTATAGTTACCGGGATTGCCGATAAGAATTACACCCGTACCCGCAGGTACATCTGTCACTCTCACAGCATTTGTTGAACTGTTGGCAGAGATAAACCTTGTGATGATGTAGGCTTTCACACCTTCTATACCACCGAAGTCAAGGTCGTAGGGTGAACAGTAGGTGGCCATGCCGGCGGCGGTGATGGTAATGTCCACTTCAGAGACTGGGTAATTATTGAAATATTTCCAAGGTGCTTGGCTCTTGTAGCTGTCGATGGTTCCTTCGGGTAAATAGAGTATGGCATTGTGATAAATCAGATCTTCTTCCCCTTCCACCTCGAAGACATTTCGGTTGCCCACAGGCGGCACGGTGGCTTGGCAGGTAATCTTTGCAAGTCCGATACAATTCCAGAATGCCTTGTCACCGATGGCTGTCACGTTTGCCGGGATGACGACAGAGGTCAGTTGG
>CAJONT010000162.1 GCA_905235975.1 uncultured Prevotella sp. | reverse complement strand
GGTGAACGCTCTTGTGACCACGCATGTTGTGCGGTTCGCCGGGATAGACGAAAAAGTCGGGTTGAGTGCCGTTTTCTATACAGGCTTCGATAAAGGAGAGACAGTGCTGGGGCACCACGGTCTTGTCGTTCAGTCCCTGTATGATTTGAAGCTTTCCCTTCAGCTTCGGTGCCTGTTTCAACAGACTGGTCTTCTCATAGCCTTCGGGGTTGGTCTGCGGTGTGTCCATATAGCGCTCGCCATACATCACTTCATACCATTTCCAGTCAATGACAGGACCGCCTGCCACACCCACTTTAAAGACATCGGGATAGTTGGTCATGAGCGATATCGTCATAAAGCCGCCAAAACTCCATCCGTGCACACCGAGGCGGTCGGCATCCACATAGGGCAGGCTCTTCAGATACTCCACACCTTTCATCTGGTCTTGCATCTCGATTTGTCCCAATTGTCTGAAGGTGGCTTGCTCGAAGGCGAGTCCGCGGTCGCAGGAACCACGGTTGTCGAGAATGAAGAGGATATAGCCCTTCTGTGCCATGTAGGTCTCCCAACTGCGTGAGGCATAGTGCCAACTGGCTTCCACGTTGCGAGAGTGGGGACCTCCATACACATACACCACGGTGGGATATTTCTTGCTCGGATCGAAGTCGGCGGGCTTCACCATGCGGTAATACAGGTCGGTCTTCCCGTCGGCAGCCTTGAGCGTGCCGCAGGAGTATTCGGGCACCTGAAATTCCTTCCAAGGGTCATCGGCGGTGAGCAGATTCACGCGTTTGCCCGTCGATACGTCTGTCACGTCTATTTTCCTGGGTACGTCGGGGGCACTGTACACATCATATACATATCTGCCGGAAGCCGAGAGCATGGCATTTCGGTGACCGCTGGCCGACCAGATACTTCCATGAACACCCTCACCATTGTCAATGGCTGTTCTGCGGCCGCTTTTCACGTTCACGGTGTACAGGTTGTTCTGTATGGGGTTGGCTTCCGTGCTCAGTATCACGACATTCTTGCCACGACAGTCAAAACCTATAAGGTCGAGCACCACCCAAGGGCCTTGGGTCAGTTGTTTCAGCATCTTGCCGTCGGTGTCATAAAGATATAGGTGGTTATACCCGTCGCGTTGACTCTGCACGATGAATTTTGCCTCGTCCCAAGGCAAGAAGGTAATGGGATTCAAGGGCTCGGCATACTTGTCATTATGCTCGCTGAAGAGGGTGGCCTCCTTCGCTCCCGTCTCTGCATCGTATCTCACGAGTGCGTAGTCGGTCTGGTCACGGTTCAGCTCAAAGATGTATATCTTCTTTGAATCAGGGCTCCATTGCACATTTGTAAAGTAGCGGTCGGTAGGATCTCCTGCATCAAGGTATACCATGTGCTGTGTTTGCAAATCATATACGCCCACGGTCACCTTGTGACTGGTCTCGCCTGCCATGGGATATTTGTCGGGTTCTTCCGTCGCTATGCGGGTGCCGATGTTTACTTGCGGATAGTCGGTCACCATACTCTGGTCCATCCTGTAAAATGCCAACCGTTGGCCGTCAGGGCTCCAGAAGGTGCCTTTGTAAATACCGAATTCATCACGGTGTACGCTTTGGCCATATACGATTTCTCTGCTACCGTCCTGCGTGAGCGTATGCTTCGTGCCGTCGGCGGTGCGTACACACAGTTGACCGTCTTGCACGTAGGCTGAGGCACGTGAGGCGGGACACCACTCGCCGTCATCCTCTTCGCTGCAGTCGGTGATGCTTGCGGCTTCTTTCTTTACCCAATCATACAAAACGCGCTGTTTGCCGTTTTCCAACACCACAATGGTTTTGTCGGGGTAGGGGAAGGTGGCATAGAGGAAATGATACATTTTAAATTGTTCCGGCGTGCTGTTCACGTCGTCGATGCTGAAGAGCAGTGTGCGTTTACCCGTCTTCTTGTCTATCAGGTAACAATGCTCCACCTCCGTTTGTATCAGTTCGTCTCCCCACCAGGCGTAATAAGCTTTGGTAGGCTGCAGGTTGCGGTAGTTTCTGCCGCCATAGTTGAGGTCTTCCAGTGTGAACAGTTTTCCTTGTGCCTTCATGTCAGGAGCGTGCAGAATTAGGGTGGCTATGACAATCAACAGATATCGTAGACCGACGAATGCCGTTTTCATCTCTTACCTCCTTTGTCTCTCTTTGGTCCTTTGAACGACGAGCGGCGGTCGTCTCTGTCTCTTCCTCTCCGGTCGCCGTATTTGTCGCCCCTGTCGCTGTTGAACTTGTTGCTCTTGCCCCATTTGCCGTCTTTGCTGCGGCGGTCGGTGCTTCTGTCACCGCGTTCTCCGTCAGAGCCACCGCGTTTTCCCCATTTTCCGTCTTTTCCACCGTTGTTGTCTTTGCCGGTGTCGCGGAATCGGCGCCCGCGTGGTTCCGCCCCGTCATCATAGCGGTCGAACTTACGTACACGGCCGTTTTTCACCTCTATGTCATGGTTGTGGAAGGTGAATGTGCGAATGTCTCCATCCTCGTTCTCGTTCTCTTCATCCGTGCGGCGCTTGAAATCTCTGTTTTTCTTGAAGCGGTGCTTCTCAGCCATCTGCTTCTTCTCTTCTTCCGTTTTTACGATGCCGCCTTCGCCCCTGAATTCGCGGAGTCCTCCCTTGAAAAGGGCATATTTCCTCAGTTCGCACTCCAGACTGCCGTTGTAAAGGGGTATCTTGATGGAGGGCTTCAGCCCTATCTGTTCGAAGCATTCCTCGCGGTAGCTCAGTATCCAAGCCTCATTGCCAGAGAACTGGTGCTTGAGCCGTTCACCTATCATTTTATAGGTGCCCAGGAGGTCGGGAGTGGATATGCGCTCGCCGTAGGGAGGATTGGTGATAATGATACTCGGTTCCTTGGGCTGTACAAATTCCTTGAAGTCGGCCAGCTCGATGGTGATGTCGTTACTCAAACCGGCAGCCTTTACGTTAAGGCGGGCTTTCGCCACGGCGCTGGGGTCGTTGTCGTAACCATAGATATGATGTGTGAAGTCTCTCTCCCTGCTGTCGTCGTTGTATATGGTATCGAAGAGATGGGGGTCGAAATCGGGCCATTTCTCAAAGGCAAAGCTCTTGCGATACACACCCGGAGAGATGTTCCGCGCCAAGAGGGCAGCCTCGATGAGGAAGGTGCCGGAGCCGCACATGGGGTCGATGAAGTCTATGTCGCCTTTCCAGCCGCTCAGAAGGATGATGCCGGCAGCAAGAATTTCGTTCAAGGGGGCTTTCACGCTCTCTTGGCGGTAACCGCGCTGGTGGAGCGATTCGCCGCTTGAGTCGAGACACAGCGTGGCTTTGTCTTCGGCGATATGTATGTGCAGTTGGATGTCGGGATTGCTGACAGAGATGTTGGGGCGACTGCCAGTACGCTCCCTGAACTGGTCAACAATGGCATCCTTCACCTTGTAGCTCACAAATTTGGAGTGCCTGAATTCCTCCGAGAACACCACTGCGTCCACGGCAAAGGTTTTCCCCTCTTTCACATATTCGCTCCAGTCAATCTTCTTTACCTCATTGTATACATCGTCGGCCGACTGAGCCTTGAAGTGCTTGATGGGTTTCAACACGCGAATGGCAGTGTGTAATTGAAAGTTGGCACGATACATCATTTCCTTGTCTCCTGTAAATGAAACCATGCGGCGTCCAATTTCAATGTTGTTGGCACCCAGTTCGGTGAGTTCTTGTGCCAAAACGGGTTCCAGACCCATGAATGTTTTGGCAATCATCTCAAATTCCATATTATTGTCGTCTTATTGTGATTATTTGTCAGAATATTTGTTGCGTAATCAAATGGTCATTCTTTTTCTGTTTTCCTCCATAGTGTAAGAAACGGAAAATGAATGGGATTGTAGAATGGGGCCATTCTCAAAGACCATAACAGAAGGGTGGACTCTGCCTTCGCAGTGTCCGGCATGCCGGTTGTGGGAAAAAATGATACCTTCGGTACGCATTGAGAATGTTGTGCCAATATTTACGACTGCAAATTTAATATTTTTTT
>CAJONT010000161.1 GCA_905235975.1 uncultured Prevotella sp. | reverse complement strand
TTTACATTATTTAGATTGTTTGGTGATGCCGTTTTCGTTGAAAGCATCCACCCTGAAATAATAATCTTGATCGATGGAGAAGAGGCCCTGCTCCACACGGTTCTGCAAAGTCTGGAAGGTACTGTACAACTCATCGGGATGAAGGCCCCACCGCACCACATAGCCCGTGGCACCCTCTGCAGGCGTCCATGACACCTCAATGCGCCGCCTGTCGGGTTTTCTCTCCACCTGCACCTTCTTTACCTTTGCAGGTTTACTTCCAAAGGCATGTCCGAACACGCGCAAGTCGTAGAGGGAGAACTTTCCCGTGAGCCTTCCTTGATTGGTGATGCGCACATACCTTGCTTTGACAGGTTTCTCCAGCACATACAGTTCATGGGTGCGATGCGTGCCAGCATCTCTCCGATACACGACCTCTTGCCACGAGCGTCCATCTTCCGACACTTCCAACGAGAAGCGGTAAGGAGTCTTGGGGGCACCTTCTTCGAACATGCCGAAGCCCTCATCGGCAAAGTTGGCCTGTATGGCATTCACACAGCACTTCTGCCCGAGGTCCATGGAGAGCCACTCCCCCACCTCACCTGTGGCTGCACTCCACCATGTCTTGATGGTGAAGTCGGAAGCATGATGGGCAGGATGATTGGCCGTGGCTGATGAGACCGAAACCTTTTTCCCGATGGAGAGGTCCATCCACCCCGTCCAGGGCGACTCCTTGAACCAGTCGATCTTCCGGTCGGGTATGATATAGGGCATGTCGGAATAATCGGTCAACGTATACGGGCGACCCTCCGGTGTGAAGACCACAGGCCAGAGGCCGATGCGCCGTTCGAACTTATAGCGCTGACTGATGACCGTGGTAGCCACATGCCACCAGTTGCCGTATTTGTCTTGAAAGGTATTGCCATGTCCGGCCCCCGTCATCCATCCACCCGGTTTGACAGAGAACGGAGACGAAGGCTCGTGCACGAAGGGTCCCAGCGGGTTGTTGCTGGTGTACAAGCCGTCGCCATAAGTGTCGAACTGCGTGCCCGGAGCGGCATACTGCAGATAATATCGCCCATTGTACTTCAACATGGCAGACCCCTCGCTGCAACTGGGCTGAGCCAGTTCGTTTCGGCTGCCTCGGCATTCCCATCCATAGATGTGTTCATTGTGTTCAATGACCACCGTAGGATCCGCCTTCGGCCTGAAGCCATGTTCCGTATCTAATTCCACCGCCCTAAGCGGTTCTTCCATGCTGCTTCCCCAATAGAGATACACCCGTTGGTCGTCGTCGACGAATAAGTAAGGATCGACCACGGTCTTTTCCGGGTTGTCGCGGAAGGCACAGATGGCATCAGAGGCCACTGTCCAAGAATGTCCGTTCTCCGGGTTCGAAGTCTTGTAGAGGCAGTTGTTCAACGACCCCATCCAGTAGAGTTCGTCCTTGTAGACCATCACAGCCGGTGCGAAGTATTGGAAGGGGAGCACATCGCTGGTAATGAACGTCCAATCGCAAAGGTCGTCGGAAACCCAATAGCCGAGGTTCCAGGTGGCGAAGAGATAGTATTTGTCCTTAAAGAGCACAATCATCGGGTCGGCAGCCTCACGACCGCCCGCTTTCTCTTGGCGTGTGAAGGCATACTCCACATCGATGGGATTTGCCACAATATGCTTTTTCTTGTTATCTTTGGCATACGCCCCAACTCCCATGCACAAGGCAAACAGTATTATCAAACAATTCTTCATTGTACAAACATTTTACTTCAAGGAGGAAATCTTCAGGTTGCTGACGGTCAGATTGACAGGCTTCAGAAGCAACTGCTCAGGGCGCAGACCGTGACGGTAGCAAATCATGGTGCGCTTTCCGTTTATCTCCACATCAATCACCGTGCCGCCGAATTTATGGTTCCACTGAGCGATTATCCTGACGGGGACGGTTGTGTGATTGGGTGCTGTAGACAAATCCACATTCTCGATAGCGTAGTTGACTGCCTTATGAGGCTGGCCGCCTTCGCGGAGCGACTTCTGCTCCACCCCTTTCGAAACGTCGGCAAACTGTGCGCGCTTGCTGTTGACATCGATTTTCCACTCACAGCCATTCTCCCCGTTCTCTTTCGGGAGGAAGCAAAGCGACAGTTGGCCGTCAGGCATCGGCAGCACATCCATGGCGAGCAAGAAGGCATCCGACTTTGTAGGGAAAGACTGTTCAGCAGAGAGTTGTTTCGACAGCAGGCGGGGCGACTTGCAGGGCGGCACCAATTCAGGCATCCAATGCGAGCCGATGCGCCCGTCGGGATATTGCATCAGTTCGCGCAGCACGAGCGGTCCACCCCAATGGCGGTTCAATTCCATCCACCCCGCCATGATGTGCCTTCCGTCGGGCAGTTCCGTGATGGCCGGCACACTCAGTCCGTCGTAGAAATCGATACCCACTGCCACCATGTCGCTATACTCCGTGATGGGCGCATCCTTCTTCTTCATCCATTGATGCGTGAAGCCCCCCACGATATAATCGAAGTCGCCCCATCTGAATATGAACGTGCAGTCGCCTCCTGGCGGGAAATTCTCATCAATGCAACGCCAATCGCCATCCAGGTGTTCAGATGTCCAGGTGCCACGCGCCCCATAGTTGGCAAGCATCATGAGCCGTCCCTCCTCGTCGGTATAGATGGTGGGATTTTCGGCCGGGTGTATCAAGATGTGTGATTTTTCGAAATGCTCCAGGCCGTCGGTTGCCACAGCATACGAAGCGCCGGAGGGGAACACCCCTTTCAAAGATGCAAAGGGAATGGCCTTCGTCTTGCCGTTGCGACCTACGTAGTCCCATTGTTGCGGCGTAGCGGTCTGTTCGGCGGGATAGATGCGCGAGGTGTGCATACCATAGCTGAGGAAGAGCGAATCATGATAGACAAAGGGCGTGCCAGTGCCAAATGACTCCCACTGCTCTTCGATGGGAGTAGCATCCTCATGTTCCGTCCACGACAGGAAATCCGCCGTGGAGAGATGTGCGAAATAGTGGCCACCCCGTCCGAACTTACTGCGATGTCCGCGACGGTCGTAGAGATAGAACAGATGATACCGGCCGTTGTAATAGCAGGTGGCCACATCGCCCACCCATGCGTTATGTCCCTCGGGTGTGAAATACTGAAGCCCAGCCGTACGACTTTTCGCTGAAGCGACTGGAGTGGCTTTCAGTGAAGGATGAAAGACCTCACACTTACTCACCGCCTTGTGATTTACCACCAATCGTTTCTCATTGATGTCGGAAACAGGCATGCCGATAGGAAAGTCGTTGTCCACCAGTTGGCCGTCGACATAGAGCGTGAGGCGTGCTTCTGTAAAGCTCAACACCACCTCATGGCTGCCCCACGGTTTTTTCAAACTTGCCAACGGCACCCCAACCCTCATTTGTTCGGTGGGCGTACCTTTTACAGGCAAGCGCAGGCTGAGCGTCGCTTCAAGCACAGGAACCGACCCGTTGGCAAGCGGAGCCGCCAAATAGTTCTGTCCGAAATCATCGTCCTTGCGGTCGCCGTCGATTAGTGAAATATTCATCGCACCGGGAATTTCGACCAAAGTCGTACCGACGTCGGCTGCACGATAGGAAAAACGGACGGAAAAGCCTTTCCCGGAAATTTGTTCTTCGAATGTGTACGATAAAGGCGACAAGTGGATGACACCACCTGCCAGTGCAGGGAGCGTCACTGTCAAGAAACAGATGAATGTGAGGAGAATTGTTCTCATTAGGGGTATTTTTATTCAATTAATGGCCTAAACACGGCTGATATTACAAAGATATAAATAAAATACGAAGAACTGTCTTGTAACCCTGAAAAACAATCTTATTACCTTTAAACCATACCCCTTTGAGGTCTCGATAAAGAATCTAATCAGTTAACTCATTAACAAAATACTAAGCCTAAATTCCAAATAAAATAAAAACCTAATTAACTTAAAACATTGTAGTATGCATTTTCATAATGCAAAGATACATTTTAAGCAAAAAAGAAAGGTTCTCATTTCTGCCACATCTGTCTACTTCACAAATTTTGCAGAAAACCGTGTCAAAAATTACAGGGAAAGGATTTGGATTCCTTTCCCTGTAATTTAAATAAGGTGGGTTCTATTAATTCTGAAAATTTTGAAGGCAGTGTTCCATCGATTTCGTTTCGGTCGCTTTTTGCTTTTATTCGGTGCAA
>CAJONT010000160.1 GCA_905235975.1 uncultured Prevotella sp. | reverse complement strand
TTCTCCTTATACGACAATTGAATGTGTTGGTTGCCGCGAATGGCGAGTTGCAGTTTCCCGTCGACGACCTCACCCTCTGCATCGGTTGCAATAAAATACGAACTGACCTCCTCATTCACCAGCAAGTCGACACGCCACACCTCTCCTTCACGCTTTATGTTCACCGTCTGTGGAATCTGCTGGCCATAGTGTACTGCCATTAGCGGCTCTGATTCGATGACCAGATATTGGGTGGCCTTGTCATCGGATTCCAATGTCATGCAAGCCAAGTCGCGACACACTGGGTCGAACCAACTTTGCAGTTTCACGAAGTGTCCGCTATTGCGGAAACTGGTGGTCAGAGTGCCGTCGTAGAATGCCTGATGTTGCCGATAGTCAGTGACCTCAGTGAGCGAGTCGCGCCAATATATGCGGAGGAGGGGCAGCAAATAGTCGGTGGCATATTTCCCGCGAGTGAAATGTTCTAAGTGCAGGAAGGTGGTGTTGCCGTATTTCTGGTCTCTCTCCCTGGTTTCCGGACGGTATTGCAGTCCGTCTTGTGAGAAGCTGGCTCCAAAGCGGCCGTTGCCCTGATTGAGCGGCAGCACGGGTTCATGCGTATAGGTGGTCCTTACGATGTCACACCCTTCCACAATAGCTTTTACGTCAAGGCTGTCAAGCTTTGATTGGTGTGCACATGAGGCAAATACGACTGCAAGAGTCAGAATGGCAATATGGTGTGTTTTCATTTTTCGTCGTCGTCACTATGGTTTCACAAATATTTCTGATTCACACAATTTCCTGAACAATCTTTTTACCTGAAGCAATACCTGTTGAAATATGTGTTCACTAAGAACAAACCAAAATTAACCTAATTCTAATTTTATGCTATGCAATGTAACTATGTAATGCGAAGATATCGTATTAAATATAAATAAGCGTGCTGTATCTCGCCACATCTGTCTCTTTTACATATTTGGCAGGTAAAATAACGTTTTTCGTAGGGTATTGTGTAAATTTGCACATTATATATTTATTGAAAGACTATGAAATCAAACACTCCCATTCTTAGAACATGGCTATCGATGCTATGCCTTGTTCTGTCAGGGTTCATGAGCCTTGTGTCTGCCTCCGTTACATTGAAGGCAGGACGTGTATCCGTTCACACCGTAGGGGAGATGCCCGGTCCCGTAACCCTGGCCATCCAGAACCTGCAAAGTGACTTCCAAAAAGTGATGGGATTCAGTCCGGAACTGAATCCCTCACGGCCGACGGGAACCGAACTGCTGGTGGTAAATGATGCCGTCAGCACCCCCGAAGGCATACAGCCGCTCCAAGGCACAGAAGCCCATGAAGTAGTGGCCGACAGTAGGAACAATCGGATTATCCTGCACGGCAGCGATATGCGGGGAACCATCTTTGCCATCTATACCCTTTCGGAGCAGGTGCTCGGTGTTCCGCCGCTCTGGTATTACTGCGACTGGCAGCCCGTGCGCAAGAGCAGTATCACGACAGACATCAATTTCCACCTTGGAGAGCCACAGGTGCGATTCCGTGCCTGGTTCCCCAACGACACAGACCTTTTCACCCCATGGCGCAAACTGTCGAAGGATAACAACGAGAAGTGGCTTGAGACCATGCTGCGATTGAAACTGAACACCGTAGAGTTGGAGACGACCGTTGAATATCCCAACTACACGATGACGGAGGAAGCACAGATGGTGAGCCGTATGGGCATCATCCTGACCTCTCACCACCATGTGGCTCTTAACAACTCGTTCACCCGCTGGAACGAATATTGGAAAGAGGTGCGCCATCAGGAGCCTCCCAAGCCCAGTATTCACCGCCTGCTTGACTTGATAGAGTTTTGGACCTATAACGTGAAGACCGTGCATCAGTCGGGCATAGAGAACCTGTGGCAGGTCACGTTCCGAGGGCGTGGCGACCAGCCTTTCTGGGCATTCTTCGACGATGCCCCCACCACGGACAAGGAGCGCGGCGAGGTTATCACCATGATGATGCAGATACAGGTAGACTTGATAAAGCAGATTACGGGTGAGGAAGACCCCTATGTACGGACCACCTTCTACGATGAGATGTCGAACCTGCTGGCGAAGGGCTATATACAGCCGCCGAAGGGAAAGAATATGGTGTGGACGTATGTGGCGGCCCGCCGCGACCATTATCCCAACGACGATGTGGTGAATTTCGACCCGTCACTCGGTGTGAAACTGGGCTACTATTTCAATTACCAGTTCACATCGACCGGTTCGCATCTGGCAGCCTGCGAAAGTCCTTGGAAAATGGAGTTTAACTATCGCTATGTCAACTCCAAGTGCCCCTTGCTCTTCTCTGTGGTCAATGCCGGCAACGTGAGGGAACACGTGACGGAACTGGCGGCCAATGCCAAGATGATGTGGGACTATAACACCTATGACACCGACCGCTGGCTCACCGACTACTGTGCTATGTATTTCGGACGGAAGAATGCCAATGCCGCCGCACGCCTCTATCGCGAATTTTACAATGCCTATTGGCAGCCGAAACCGACGGAATTCCCCGGCTTGCAGAGCCGTCAGTTCAACTTCCAGGACATGCGCTATGCCCGTGCCATGGACCAGATTCTGGGCAACTTCAAATCCTACAGCGACAATCCGTTGAAAGACATCGGTTTTGAGAGCGTAAAGGGCCGTACCTTCCGCATCCAAGGCAACAACCAGGTGGACACGCTTATTGCCGCCATGCAGCAGACGATGGGCAAGTTTGATGCCGTCAGTAAGCAATGCCAGTCATTGGAGAAACGCATTGACAGTAGGCAGCGTACTTTCTTCCACGACAATCTCACTGTCCAAGCCGAATTCATGGCACACTTGAGCCACGCACTGTACCACTTTATGACGGCCTATAAGCAGCAGGCCGATAAGGAAACCTTGCGCCAGCACATCAGCCAGTCGCTCAATCATCTGCAAGCTGCGAAGGCTGCTCTTTACTCCACCCATCACGGGGTGTTCTCAACATGGTATACCAACGAATACCTCTGGGGCTTAGAAGGCAAACTGAATGGTTTGCAACAGATACTTGATAAAAACTGACAGATAATAGAATGATAAAACAATTGCTTATTGCCGCCTTGTTTGTAATGCCGCTCAGCGGTATGGCGCAAAAAATCGTAAAAGCCGCCGACTGTGGAATCATCGGCGACGGAGTGACAAAAAACACGGAAGCCATCCAGCGTACCATCGACCAGTTGACGGCCAAGAAGAAGGGTGGAACCATCGTCTTTCCAGCAGGCCGCTATCTCTCCGGCACCATTGAGATGAAGAGCAACGTACACTTTGTTTTGGAACGAGGTGCTGTGCTCTTGGGAAGTACAGACATCAATGACTATCGCAGCATTGAGCCTCTCGACGCACCCAAGTCGAACCGTACGGGTGACAATTCCAAACTCGCGCTGTTGGTATGCTACAAGGCGCAGAACGTCAGCATCACCGGTGAAGGTGCCATCGACGGGCAAGGCCGCGAGTTGGCACTCAATGTAGACAGTATTCTCTATGTCACCGACGAGCGCTACCGTAGAGGGGGTGGTGGACGGCCACAGGAGATTTACCGTCCGAAAATCATCAATTTCATGTTCCTTGACGGCTTTGAGATGCGGGGCATCACCATCCGCAATTCTGCCTGCTGGGTGCAGACCTACGAGATTTGTTCGAACCTGAAGTTCGATCATGTCACCGTGCAGAGCCGTACCTTCTGGAATAACGACGGCTTCGACCTGACAGACTGCCGTAATGCCACCATCTCAGACTGCTCCGTGGATACTGGCGACGACGGCATCTGCCTGAAGTCTTATTATAATGACTACCGCTGTGAGAACATACGCGTCACCAACTGCCGTGTCACCTCGTCGTGCAATGGTCTGAAACTGGGCACTGCTTCTTTCGGCGGTTTCCGCAATATCGTGTTCGACAATATTGACGTGGTGGACACCTATCTCTCGGCCATCGCCATTGAGAGTGTGGACGCCTGCGATATCGACAGCATCACCTTCCGCAACATACGCGCCACCAACACGATGAACCCCGTATTCATCAAGCTTGGCAACCGCACCGACGGTCCTGCAGGTCATGTGCGTGACATCTTGATTGAGAACCTTACGGCCACCGTTCCTTTCCTGCGTCCCGACCCGAAGGCAGAGGCGCGTGTGTTCACCAACGAGAGTTTCCATAACCCCATCCCTTCGCCTATCACGGGTATGCCGGAACAACCCATCGAGCGTGTCACACTGCGCAATATCGACATCACTTACCCTGGCCATTCGTCTACGGGCATGTCGATGGTGCCGTTGTGGAGAGTGGAGAGCGTACGTGAGAATCCTCGCGGCTATCCTGAATACACGATGTACGGTGAGTTGCCTTCATGGGGATTCTATGTGCG
>CAJONT010000159.1 GCA_905235975.1 uncultured Prevotella sp. | reverse complement strand
TGCTGTTCGTCGCCCACGAGCAGGTGGTCGCAGTTCTCCAGGATGTCGTCCTCGCTGAGGCACTTCGTCCACAGGCGGAACTCATCGGCCGCTCCTTTGAAGTGGCCCAGGCTGAACACTTTGGCGCCGTCTATTGCCAATGAACTGCCAGCCAGCGTCAGCGAGGCTTTCTGCAAGGTGTCGCCGTTGACGATACTTTGGGGAATCACATAGCAGGTCAGCGTCGTGCCGCTGCGCGTCAGAGCCACGTGGTTGTAGGCATTCTGCCTGAGGGTGATGCCCTCGAAGGTCTGGTTGCCAAAGGTCAGTCCGCCGCCAGCGGTCATGCCCAGTCCGACGCCGCTGCCGAAGTCCGCAATCTTGCTTTCGCTGAACGCTTCGGGGAAGAGCCACAGCTGCAGGGAGAAGTCGCCGGTAGCGAACTTTTCAGCGGCGTATTCTGTTGAGGGATAGTTCCACGTGACAGCTCCTTTCGTGTCAGTGAAATAGATGGAATGGAACTGCTCCGAGCTTTCGCCCCCGCTGCTTGTCATATTCATCACCACCTCTACGTCCTTCACCGCTGTGCCCGAAGAGCCGTAGGCTATACGTCCGGTCATCGTGCCGGTGCCCTTGGCGAATCCGATGTCGGACAGGTCGCTGTAGATGATGTTGCCGTCGGCGCACTTGTCCTCCACGGTGATGCGGTAGTCGTAGAAGACGCCCGGCAGCGCCGTCTCGTCGTTATAGAGCAGATATTCGTCGTTGCTCGATATGCGTGTCAGTTCTTCCCATGTATCGCTTTCGTGCTCGGCGCGCCGGCGCTCCACAATGTAGGTCTTGGCCAACTGCGACCCCTGCAGGTTAACATGCCACGACAGCTTCACCAGACCTTCGTGGACACCCTTCGTGGCTTCGAGCGAGTAGAACTTGGTGCCCTCGCCGATGGCCTTCAAGTTGACGGTATAGGTATCGAGCCCGGTGCTGCCGATGACGCCCTCAATGCGGTATGTGTGCGGGTCGCAGGCATTGAGCGGCTGCTCGGTGTATGGCACGCCCGTCTCCTCGTCCACCTTGTTCTGTGGATTGGTGTGCTGGTCGGTGGTGCGGTGCTCCCATCGTATGGTGTCCTGCTGGTCAGATAGCGTGAGCGTGGTGAGAGGGGTATCGCTGTCGTCCACGTAGATGCGGAATTTGAGGCCGAAGTCCTTGGGATACGCGTCGGTTGCCCATGTGAATATGAGACGGTCGGGCTGTTGCTCCACCTTGAGGTTGCGGACGGGCACCGAGCGCGTGGTGCTGACCGTGATGCTGGCCTTCGCTTCGTCGCGTTTTGTGTTCTTGTCCCAGAAATCCGCAACGTAATAGACATCATAGACGGGCGTCGCTTCGTTGGTGTAGCCCTTGTCGGAGTAGGTATGCATATTGTAGGGCAACTCTGTTATCTTCGTCCCGTCGCGATAGACCACCCACTTATATTCGTTATACCCGGACAAATTATCGGGGAGGGCCGATGCGTTCCACGTGAGGAGCACCTTCTTGTCCTTCTGGTTGAACACGCCCTGCAGGTCTTCAGCCTTGATGATGGGCGGATTGATGGTGACAGTCTGGCTGATGGTCTCGCTGTTGTCGGCGAATTCGATGCCGTCATAACTTATACCCTTAAGATAAGCCTCGACTTTGTGGTCGTCTATTCTTAGGTGGCGAGGCACGTCAGTGGACCAGGCGCCTTCGTCCACTCTGTAGTATGGCTTGCCATAGTTCTTGGAACACACGTCGTTGTGGTTGGTCACGAGGTCCTGCATCCAGCCGGTATAGGTGAGGTCCGTAGCAAACACGGGCCGTTCCTTCCAATTCAGCGGCTTCTGCGTGGTGAAGTGCATCTGGACGTAGATGTAGTCGCCTCCTGCGCCTTTGTTCATGTCGCAGGGACCGTCGTAATCCGAGTAGAACCAGTGGACGGCCCCAGTCGATGAGTAGCCGTCGTCCGGTTTTTCTGTTGTCGTGAGCGCTGTCATCACGCGTTTGGTGCCACCGTAAGAGTTGTCAAGACCTTTGCGGTCGCGTGAGTAATAGATATAAATGTCAGCGCCGCCGGCATAATTGTTCATGTCGCCGTTGAAGCCATCGTTGGTCGGTGCCCGATAAAAGGTGCGCCCATTGAAGATGATTTTCTCCAAACGTTCGTTCGACGCGCAGATGTCGGTGATGTAGCCGTTCCAAGGGTTGGCGTCGGCGCTGGTCTTATAGGCAATATAGACATACCAGCCGCCGGCATCCTCGTTGAGGTCTTTATCGACGACGGTGTAGCCCTTTTCCCTGTACTGATTTTTCACCCTTTCGCCATCGTCTTTGTTCTTGGCGCCGAGGCACACCACATCGGTGATGTATTCCTGTGCCAGCGTGTCCGTTGCCGCTCCCATGAGCATGAGCGCCATGACGAGCAGTCTCATTGATTGTCTTATTTTCATGTTAGTAGTCGGGGTTTTTGTTTATTGCTTGCTTAGTATCAGTTCGACGGGGTAGTATTTCCCTGCTTTCAGCGTGGCCTTGGCCGTGCCGATGTAGGTGCCGGAACTGCCTGTTAAGGTAAAGGACATGCCCGTAGGCCATTCTTCTTGAGGAAAGCCTTGGTTAGGGAATAGGATCCCTCCACTTCCGCCCTTGGGCTTCGGCATTAGTCTGAGAACGACTACAAAAGTACAGAATAATTAACAAACAACAGTAAAAAACTCCAAATTTCTTTTCTTCGTCAACAATTTTTGTTCGATTCTGTCAAGATGCAGTTGCATTAAACAAAAATTTGTAAGATTCGCCCCGTTTGAACCCCTTGCTCCACTGCAAATTAGCTCCCCCTCTAAGATTAGAGGGGGCAAGGGGGCGTTGATTTTCATTACACAAGATTTGTAAGATTCGCAAGAG